>NZ_DAORXT010000085.1:0-12526 GCF_035371925.1 Acetivibrio sp.
ATTTGAGTCACTTCTTTTTTATCATGTTTGGGCAATTAATTTTACAACTTACCAACTTTTATTAGAATTTTTATTAAATAAACAAATATTTTTTTCATTTTACCTAAAAAATAAAACAACTAAGAATTCACTTTTTGTGATATACTTATATAGAAGGAGATGATTTAAATTGGCACAATTTTGTACTTGCGGTTCATTGATTATCAATGACAGTTGCACTAACAAAAATTGCAGTAACAGAGTGGCGAGCAAGCTTTCAGCTTCGGCTAAAAAAACTGCTAAAACGCCTAAAGACGATGCACCTGCTAAAAGCACTCGTACAAGAAAGGCGTCAAAATGTATTACTTACAACCTATATGATAAAAAAGCAGAAGAGAGTTAATTAACTCTCTTCTTTAATTAGGTCGTTTATTGAGTCTTTCATTAATTCCTTCACTAAAATATATTATGCAACAGGGTCATATCCAATCACAGTCCATATTCCTGTGCTGTCCTGTCTTATCAGCTTTTTTAAATAAACTCTGCGTACAGGTGTGGCATTCCCGCTTATCTCCACTATTGCATCTATGCCGTTGTTCTTAATAACCTTCATATCCTCGTAATTTACAGGGTAATCTCCCTCTATCCCTTCGGGAGAAATCTTCAGGCTGACAAATACTTGGGCAACATAAACGGGGTCCAGTTTCCACGGTGAATGTCCTGCATCAACGCTTTTTTGCTCATTTTCCTCAACTCCCAAATCAACGGGAATTTTAATCTGAGGTTTCTCCGTTGTTTCTTCTCCCGATGGTATCTCGACAGGACCTTTTTCTATACTCTCAATGAATAAAACCAACTCATCCATTGGAGCATCTCCTATTACTGCATACTCAAATCCGGATTCCTGCCAGCGGATTGAGCAAATATCAGCCATTCCCGAATACAGTATACCCCCATCAAGTACTCCAAGGCTTTGCTGCACAGGGGATTGAATTTCTGCAGTATTGTTACCCACCTTACCCAAAACCGCCGTTGAGGCAGGTTTAAACTCATCCGTTGCTTTTTCTTGCAAAATAATCACCCTGCTTTTCTTATTTTCTGATACATAACTTAACTTAGTGGCTTTCATGCCCTTTGCAACTGCTATGCTGTCTTTTGCGTATCCATCGGGAACATTCTCGGGCACTTTGGGGGTGAATCCGGCTATTTTGCCTGCTTCTTCAATATTATTTACCAGCAGCTCGGGGTTATTATCTATTTCCTCAAAGCCCTCAGGCAAGTCGTAAGCAAGAATCTCCCCGGGTATGTTGTCGCTAAATTCGATGCTAGTGTAAGTTATCCGATATTGGATTGCATTTGTCATTGCTCTCTGCCTTTGCAGCGGCAGCTTGGTCTCTTTATCAATCCATATTCTATAGGCTTCTCCTCCTTTGGGCAGTATCTCAAATACAGAAGCCCTCCTTCCGGCAACCGTATCCTCTCCCACAGGTTTGATTTTTGCGGCATCCTTTACATCGTTTATTTCATTGCCCAGCTCCAAAGTAAACCTGTACGGATCAGGAAAGGCGGAAAAGACATATACCTTTTTTTCATTGGGGCAAACCTGCCACTTCTTATCTCCGTTGTTTACGGTTACCACACCTTTTTGAAAGCCTTCGAGCTCCTTTACAAAGTAGCGTCCTTCATTGTCTGACCAAACCTCCCGCATTGCCTGCAAAGTCTCTTCCCCTTTTAAATTGGTTTCAACAATGCTGAGAATTCCGTGATATGCCCCTACTTCTTTATATGCCTGTTCCATGGCGTATACAATGTCGGTCCTGCCGGGGTACAGTACAAAATTCAGCATAAGAACCAAGACAGCTACCGCAGCAATGGCCGCAGTTCCAGCCAGCCATGCCCATTTTCTTTCACCTGTAGCGGATTTTTGCCGTAATTGCCCTCCCGCCGCACGGGCAAGTTTCTTTGGGTAGTCTGCATCGGGAAGAGCAGGTTCCCTTAAACTTCGAACCTTCCTTACCGTATCCATAAGCTCCTCCAGCTCCGGTGAATCCATCGGATTATCGTGCTCCTTTGGCTTTTTTTCGGCATTTAATTTATCAATATATTCGGATAATTTCTTTTCATTGTTATCCATAAAATTATACCTCCTTCAAATTAATCATCACTCTTAAGTATTGAAGCAAGGGTTTGCAATGCTCTGTACTGGAGTACACGAATAGTGGATTCTTTCTTTTTCATCATTCTTGCGGTCTCTTTTACCGAATAGCCCTTAAGTATCCTTAGCTCAATCACCATACGCTGCTCCTTGTTAAGGCTATCCAATGCTTTTCGTATCAATTCGCGTTGGGCACTTGTCTCTGCCGCATCCTCAACCGCAGTTTCTTCGGGCTTTATCGTCTCGATATCTACGCTTACACCCCGGCGTTTTTTCTTACGCCATTTATCCCTCAGAATATTTAGCGCAACGGTTTTTAAAAATCCGGTGTATTGTTCTATTTTTACGCTGTTGTCCTTAAAATGGGAAAGTGCCTTGGCATAGGTCTCCTGAGTCATGTCTTCCGCTTCCTGACGGTTTTGAACTTTATAATATATAAAGCGGTATACTGCTTCCCATGTTGAAGAACATATCTCTTCAATTGACTTTAAGTCACCGTCCTGCGCTTTTTTAAATGTTTCCTCCTTCAGCATACTTCTTTGCTCCTTTTCCCTGGCCAGTTATATACACACTAATAATAACGTTTTGGAGGTCACTAATGTTACATTTAGTTATTGACATTTTTTATTGGGTAAATGAAGAATATTTTTTCCAACCGGAAGGATAATTTATGTGTATATTTATATGTGGTTCAATTTCCCGTTTCACGTACAACCATAATCGGTAACTAACATTATAGTATAAAATAACAAATATGTAATATAGTTTTACAAAAACGCCAAAATGTCCCTTTGCTAATTTGCTCGGCTTTCAAGTCTTGACCCAAAAAAACTTTTACACAATAGCAAAATCCCCAAAAGCCTTTATATCAAGCTCTTGGGGATTCTATTCAAAACAGCTTAAAAATCATCCCTTCTGGTAAAAACTCAAAACATAAACTTTATTGCCGCACCGGAAGAAAAACTGTTCCCAAGCAAATTCATCAATCCATGCAGGTTCAGTAACCAACTTGTATACTTCCAAATTTTCACCCTCAAAAAATTCTTCCAGCAGGTTCAACAATCCATTAAAAACCCGATTGCTCTCTCTATGCTTTTGTGCAGGCATTGGATTGCCATCTTCATCTTGGATGGATACCTCAAAATTGCGCATGCTGAATATATTAAAAAACCAATGGCTGCACGTCTCAAACAATTCACTTTTCCAATCATCCAGCTCTTTTAAAACGTCAATTTTCGTCCCATGTTTGCTAACCGGACTTTCATTAAAAAATCTCTCTGCACATTCCTCCAGACTATTTACATTATCGTACTCAATAAAATTGTATGTATGAGAGTAGAGAACTCCATAGAAGCTTATAATATTCGTAAGCCCCTCCAAATAGCCCAGAATCCTGTTGTACACCTCAACTTTCATAACTCATATCCCCCTATAAAATTATATGATTGATTTTAGTGACTGCTTTAATGAAAATCAATCCGTCATATTATCTATATTTTTTCACTATTAGTTTACTACCGGGAGCCAAAACAGTCAAGTTATAACAATTAATATTAAATTCCTGTTATGTCATATATAAAGCAGCAAAGAAAGCCGGAAATCATCGTAAAAGCTCCGAAGCCTTTATTAAAGCCTCGGAGCTTTTAATATCTTTGAGCTCTCTAAAAACTCATATCATCCGATATAAATTACTTAGCCTCTACCGGGAAAACACTAATCTCCCTGATAATATATTTCTTTATCAGCATCAAATCTGTTGAGGTTATTTTGCCGTCACCGCTAACATCTGCTGCTTTTTCCCCGTTCTGCGTCGGGAAATCGGAATACACCTTTAATATATATCTCTTCAAATATGTATAATCTGAGGAATTCACAGAACCGTCACCATTCACATCACCATATTTAATCTGTGGCGGTATAGGTGTCGGAAGCGGTGGAACATCTTCAACGATTGCATAGAAAGCAGGCTTTGCCTTGTATTGTGCATCAAACAACAACGGATATCCTCCGAGCCAGCTTGTTGCGTCTGTCACACCCCAGAATACTAATGCTGTAATGTTCATGCCTTCTTTCTTCAAATCGATTAATTTCGATACAAGTTGCTTATAACGAGCAGCTTGACGCTCTAAAGCATATTGGGTGTTATCCGGATTTTTAATATCAAGCTCGGTAAGTTGAATTTCCAATCCCAACTCAGCATATCTTCTTATTGATTTTTCAAACATACTCATGCTTGGATAATCCATAACCCAGTGGGATTGCATTCCCATACCGTCAACCAAACCTTTGGCTTTGAGCTCGGTAAGGATTTCAATGATAAAATCGCATTTTCTGTCTTCATATTCATTATAGTCGTTGTAGAAGAGTTTACAACCTTTTGGAGCATATTTTCTTGCATACTCAAAAGACTTAACAATAAAATCTCTTCCAACTGTTTGCATCCACAATGAATTTCCCGGTGTCCTGTTGTTCGAACCCGGATTTCTCATTCCTGTTGAAGTATTGGGGTCAACTGCCTCATTCACAACGTCCCATGCATAAAACTCAACAGTCGGATATTCGGTCGCCAAAGCTTCCATTACGTTCTTTATGTAGTTTTCCAATCTTTGAAGCATAACTTCCTTGGATGCCCATGGAGCGTTTTCATTTTGTGAGTAGTTTTCTCTAAAGAACCAGTCCGGTGTCTGGCTATGCCATACAAGGGTATGTCCTCTTACAGGAATGTTATGCTCTTTCGCAAACTCCAAGAGAGGCCTTGCAGACCTTAAAGTTATCTGAGGATTAACCTGGTCTCCCCCGTTTTCCTCCATATAAGCAATTGTAGCCTCGTAGTCAAGCACACTTTCCGGTTTTAACTCATTACCGAAAGTCAAGCTGTTATAATGCTTCAAGAAAAGCTCTTTTGCCGGCTTTGGAGCCAATTCCGCTGCTGTTGCGGCTCCACCCACTTTAAAGTAACCGGCAAAGACATCCTTCAAGCTTGGGATATCTTTCTCAATTTCAGGCAAATTTGCAGGTGTTGCTGTAAAATCGTCAATATAGAAATCCATCAAGTCTTGCTGACTTGGAGAATTCTTGAATTCGGTTTCCACATATATTTTTACGTCCTTTGCATGAGAAGGAACTGTAAGCTGTCCCTCCAACAAAGTCCATGCTCCTTTATAAACTGTAGCAGTCTTTACATTCTGGTATACGTCTCCTGCTCCGTCGTTATATTGAAGCTGCAGACTGAACTTTTGCTCGTTTGAATATGAATTGCCCACAAATTTTACATATACACTGATCTTATAGCTTTCACCCAATGATAAAACATCGGATTTGTCAACCATCGGACCGTTCCAGGTACTGGTGCGGTCGCTAACCTTTAGACTGTATTTTCCCGAGTAAGCTTCTTCTGTTGTAAGTTCAACAGTTTCCGGTCCTCTTGGGCCCCACCCGTTCAGACCTGTTTCAAAATCATCATAAATAAGATTGGCCGCGGATACTTTTGGCGATGACAAAAAGCTTCCGCAGACGCTGACAGCCAATATGGCAAAGACTGTCAAAAGAGTAACCAGCTTTCTCTTCAACATAATCTACCTCCCAAACATTTAAAATAATTTATATATCCAAGCTGTTTTTAAAGCTTGGTTAGAAACTCAGTTCAAAACTTCTGCTTAAAATATAAATAACCAAGTCAAATTTTTATCTCTCATCTATATAATATTATAACTTATTTTAAGCAGTTTGTCTTATTATTTCTATGTTCATTTCGATATAAAAACCAATCCGTCCGAAGGATTGATAAATTATTAACAATATGATATCATTTAATTGGAGATTATAATTTTAATACAGATATGGTGATGCATTATGATAAACTTGATTGATAAACTTTCAACCGAACACAATCTGTCGTACGATGAAATGTACCGGCTCATTGAGAATAGAAATGAAGAGCTTGCCAATTATCTTTTTGAAAAGGCAAGGCAGGTCCGTATTCTCCATTACGGATATGATGTTTATATGCGCGGCCTTATTGAATTTACCAATTACTGCAGAAATGACTGCTACTATTGCGGAATAAGGAAAAGCAATTGCAATTCCGACAGGTACCGTCTTTCAAAAGAACAGATGCTTGAGTGCTGTGACACAGGATATGAACTGGGCTTTCGCACCTTTGTTCTTCAAGGGGGAGAGGACGGTTATTATACCGACGAAATGCTGGCGGATATAGTAAGCAGTATTAAAGTAAAATATCCTGATTGTGCTATTACTCTCTCTCTCGGTGAGAGAAGCTATGAGAGCTATAAATTGCTTTATGAGGCAGGAGCCGACAGATATCTTCTTCGTCATGAGACAGCAAATGCTGACCACTATTCAAAGCTTCATCCGCCGATTCTGTCTCTTGAAAACAGAAAGCAATGCCTTTACAATCTCAAAGAGATAGGCTATCAGGTAGGCTGCGGTTTTATGGTTGGTTCACCATTTCAGACCACAGAATGTCTTGTCGATGACTTAATGTTCATAAAAGAATTGGAGCCTCATATGGTGGGAATAGGTCCGTTTATTCCCCACAAGGATACTCCCTTTGCCGACAAGCCTTCCGGTACACTGGATCTGACATTGTTTCTTCTCGGCATTATACGCCTGATGTTACCCTATGTCCTCCTTCCGGCTACCACTGCCCTCGGTACGATACACCCTAAAGGCAGGGAATTGGGTATTCTTGCCGGTGCAAATGTGGTAATGCCCAACCTTTCACCCAGAGAGGTCAGAAACAAGTACCTCTTATACGACAATAAAATCTGTACCGGGGATGAAGCCGCAGAGTGCAGAATGTGCCTTACACGCCGTATAGAAAGCATCGGATACAAATTAGTTGTTTCAAGAGGCGACTGCAAGAAAATGGGCTGATAAAAAAACGTACCAATAAAAGATAGCAAGCGAAAAAGAAAACTGTGTTTTTTGATAATCAAAAGCGACAGGTAATAACGCCCATCGCTTTTGCTTTTTGAGTTAATATATAAAATAGGAAGGCTGAATTTAGTGAAATCTACTATGCATCTTGGAATAATACAGTGGATAAATATCTCTCTCCAGTATCGGGAAGTAAAACTACAATGTTCTTTCCTTTATTTTCAGGCCTTTTCGCAATTTGCGTTGCAGCAAAAGCTGCAGCACCCGAGGATATTCCTACCAAAAGGCCTTCTGTTCTGGCAAGTTTTCTGGATGTTTCAAAGGCCTCTTCATTTTTAACCTTGAATATCTCATCCACAACCGAACGGTTGAAATTATCCGGTACAAAGCCTGCACCTATTCCCTGTATCTTGTGAGGACCCTTGTTTCCTCCGGATAAAACCGGTGAATCAAAAGGCTCTACTGCAACAATCTTAACATCGGGCTTTCTCTCCTTTAATACTTCACCTACTCCGGAAATTGTTCCTCCTGTGCCGACTCCCCCTACAAATATGTCCACCTTGCCGTCAGTGTCTCTCCAGATTTCCTCGGCTGTTGTCTTTCTATGAATCGCAGGATTTGCAGGGTTTGAAAACTGTTGCGGTATAAAGGAATTAGGTATCTGGGATGCCAGTTCCTCAGCCTTTTTGATGGCGCCTCCCATTCCGTCGGCTCCCGGTGTAAGCACCAGTTCTGCGCCTAAAGCCTTGAGAAGATTTCTTCTTTCAATACTCATAGTATCGGGCATTGTAAGTATAACCCTGTATCCTCTTGCAGCGGCAACAAAAGCCAAGGCAATACCTGTATTTCCGCTAGTCGGCTCAATGATAACCGTATCTTTGTTTATGAGTCCCTTTTCTTCTGCATCTTTTATCATTGCATAACCAATCCTGTCCTTTACACTGGACGCAGGATTGAAGTATTCCAGCTTCGCTATCAAGACTGCTTCGAGATTGTTTGCTTTGTTATAATTGGTTAACTCCAAAAGCGGGGTATTTCCTATAAGCTCTGTCAGATTCTTAGCTATTTTAGCCATTTCGTCACCTCCAGATCAACGAATCCAAATTATTCATATATGTTTTGTTGTTTTTATTTTATTACTTTTACACTTATTTGTCAATCCTTATTTTCCAATTCTTCATTCATACTTCCTGTCCTGTAACCCATAAGGTCAAGGGAAACATATATAAATCCCAATTCCTTAAACTTTGAATATACCAAATTTCTGATTTGGTTATCCATAAATTTGGTAAAATCCTTATCGCCAACTTCAATTCTTGCCAAATTTCCGTGATACCTTACCCGAACCTGGCCAAAGCCCAAATCAATCAAAAACTGCTCCGCTTTATCCACTCTCTTAAGCTTTTCCTCCGTTATCCTCTCTCCATAGGGAAACCTTGAGGATAAACAGGCAAAAGAAGGTTTATCCCAAGTTTCAAGCCCCATTTCCTTTGACAACTGCCGGATTTCAGCCTTGGTAAGCCCTACTTCCCGCAAAGGACTTGCAATTCCAAGCTCTTCTATTGCCTTAAGTCCCGGCCGATAATCGCCAAGGTCATCATAATTTGACCCTTCGACCACAAATTTATAGCCCTCATCCTCTGCAATCTGCTTTATCTTTCTAAACAGCTCCTTTTTGCACAAATAGCATCTGTGAGGAGGATTTTCGGCGAACTCTTCCAAATCCAGCTCTTCTGATATTATAGTCCTGAAGGGAACTTTGTATTCGACAGCTAGGCTTTGTGCATCCTTAAGCTCCCTCTCCGGGAAAGAAGCCGACCTCGCCGTCACGGCAAGTACTTTGTCTCCCAGAACTTCATGGGCCACCTTCAATAAGAATGTTGAATCCACTCCTCCTGAGAAGGCAACGATAACGCTTTCCATTTCTTTTAGTCTCACTTTAAGTTTTTCCAACTTTGCTTTTGCATCCATAATTTTCATGCTCCCACTGCTTTATCCACAGCCTGGTCAATATCATAAATAAGGTCATCAACATCTTCAATTCCAATTGAAAGACGTATCTGATCCGGTGTAACTCCGCAAGCCTTTTGTTCTTCCTCAGACAACTGGGAATGGGTTGTTGATGCCGGATGAATAACTAGAGATTTTGCATCCGCAACATTTGCAAGAAGTGAGAAGATTTCAAGGTTTTCAATGAATTTCTTTGCAGCGTCAAATCCGCCCTTTATTCCGAAAGTAAATATTGAACCTGCTCCTTTCGGGAAGTATTTTTGGGCAAGGTCATAATATTTGTTGCCTTTAAGGCTCGGGTAATTTACCCATGAAACCTTAGGATGGTTTTGCAAAAACTCTGCAATCTTTTTGGTATTTTCCACATGCTTTTCAACTCTCAGAGACAATGTCTCAAGTCCCTGAAGGAGAAGGAACGAATTAAATGGGCTGATTGCCGCACCGGTATCCCTTAAAAGCTGAACTCTCACCCTGGTAATGTACGCAAGAGGCCCTAATGCCTCAGCATATCTCAAACCGTGGTAGCTCGGATCCGGCTCGGTAAGTACCGGAAATCTTCCGCTTGCTGCCCAGTCAAATTTTCCCGAATCAACAATAACTCCTCCTATGGAAGTACCGTGCCCTCCAATGAACTTCGTTGCAGAATGTACAACAATATCGGCTCCAAACTCAAAAGGTCTGATAAGGTATGGAGTACCGAAGGTATTGTCTACAATAAGGGGCAAACCGTTTTCATGGGCAATTTTTGCAACCGCTTCAATATCTACTATATTGATTCCCGGATTTCCGAGAGACTCAATATAAAGAGCCTTTGTTTTTTCATTAATCGCTTTTCTGAAATTTTCCGGGTCGTCAGGATCTACAAAAACAGTTTTAATTCCAAGGCGGGGTAAAGTTGCAGCAAAAAGATTATATGTACCTCCGTAAAGGGTGCTTGCCGAAACGATTTCATCTCCTGCTCCGGCAATGTTGAGTATTGCATATGTAATAGCTGCAGAACCTGAAGCTACCGCCAGTGCCCCAACTCCGCCTTCCAAAGCGGCCATTCTCTGTTCAAACACGTCGGTAGTCGGATTCATAATCCTTGTGTAAATATTACCGGCTTCCTTCAATGCAAAAAGGTTGGCCGCATGCTCGGTGCTGTTGAATACATAGGATGTGGTCTGGTAAATGGGAACCGCTCTCGAACCTGTGGTAGGGTCAGGCTTCTGGCCTGCGTGTACCTGCAATGTGTCAAATTTCAATTTTCTTTCTGCCATAGTTAAATCTCCTTTCAAATCCGATTTTTCTTATTGAATTTGTCGTGTTTGACATAAAAATTATATGTAATACATTGTGCTGTCAATGCCATTACGCTTTCTGTAATCTTCCGCCAAATCCTCCAATGTCACGGAATCCACCAATTCATTGAGACTACTGTTCATTTTCTCCCAAACGTTGACCCTGATACATTTTCGTATAGCCGACTCATTTCCCGAGGAATTTTCATCATTTTCGTCCGTAACCGAAAGAGGACCTTCAAGAACCCTTAAAATTCTGCCCACCTTTATATCAGACGGACTTTCAGCCAATACATAGCCTCCTTGGGCACCCTTGGCACTTTTAACAAGTCCCGATTTCCTAAGGGTGGAAAATACCTGTTCCAGGTAATTTGTAGAAATTCCCTGCCTTTCCGCAATACTTGCCAATGTGACGTGCTCCCCGTTGGAGTACACCGCAAGGTCAATCATTGCCCTAAGGCCATATCTTCCCTTGGTTGAGAACCTCAATCAATCCACCTCTTTTCCTGCCAAACTTATATATTTTTATTTTACTATTATTCTACCACTAAATATAATAATCTAACTCTATATTTTGAGAAATACTGCTGTTGTAGCATTTTACCAAATCTTCGATAGTAATGGAATTTGCCACGTCATTCAAGGTGTTCATAATCCCCTCCCAGAAGCTTCGTGCCGTGCAATTCTCAAACCTATCGCAGTTGCTCTTCGAGCGTTTTACTTTCTCGGCAATACAGGGAACCGGCGCCAAGGGACCCTCAAGCACCGTTAAAATATCGCCCACTGTTATTTGTGAAGGGTCCCGGGCAAGAACATATCCTCCTTGGGCTCCCCTTATACTTTCAACTATCCCAGCTCGCCTTAAAATTAAAAAAATCTGCAATATATACGCCTCAGACATCTCGCATCTTTCGGCTATGCTTTTTAGATTCACACGTCCTTCAGATGAATGGATTGCAAGGTCAACAATGGCCTCCAATCCATATCTGCCCTTTGTAGAGATTTTCAAGCTGATCACTCCTATTACTTGTCTGTTACCTCTCCTACCCTTTATCTTATTTTAACTCATTTAAGTCAAACGGTGTCTCCTGGTATACATAATAGTTCAGCCAGTTTGAAAACAGGAGATTTGCATGCCCTCTCCATTTAACAACCGGTGCTTTGGCCGGATCATCGTCCGGGAAGTAATTCTTGGGCATTTTTATATCAAGTCCCTTTGACAAATCCCTATCATATTCCTCTTTCAAGGTAAATTGGTCATACTCGGAATGGCCGGTCACAAAAACCTGCCTTCCGCCGTCAGTCTTCATAATATATACTCCCGCTTCCTCCGAGTCGGAAAGAATATCAATTTCTCCCACCTTTTCGATATCTTCTCTCCTTACCTCAGTATGTCTGGAATGCGGAGCATAAAAACAATCGTCAAATCCCCTTAAAAGCATTGTATTGGGCTTGCAAATGCGGTGTTCAAATATACCGAACATTTTTTCCTTCAAAGGGTATTTTTTTATGCCATAATGATGATACAACGCCGCCTGAGCACCCCAGCAAATGTGAAATGTGGAATACACATTGCGAAGGCTCCAGTCCATTATCATTTTCAGCTCTTCCCAGTAATTGACCTCTTCAAAAGGCATTTGTTCCACCGGTGCACCGGTAATTATAAGCCCGTCAAATTTCTCATCTTTTACTTCATCAAAGGTTTTATAAAATTTTGTTAAATGTTCTTCCGGAGTATTCTTTGATACATGGGTTTTCGGATGCAAAAGCTCTATTTCAACCTGAATAGGGGTATTTCCAATCAAGCGAAGAAGCTGTGTCTCCGTAGTAATCTTTGTAGGCATCAGATTCAGTATCGCAATTCTAAGCGGCCTGACATCCTGGTGCAGGGCCCTTTGCTCGTCCATTACAAATATATTCTCGTTGTTCAGTACTTCTTTAGCAGGCAAACTATCAGGTATTTTAATTGGCATGTATCAAACCTCCTATGCATAATTTACCCATAACTTCGATCTCCTATATATCATTATTAATAGCAATTATAGCACGATTAAATACCTTTTGGCAATGTTATAAGAAATTCCGTTCCCTCATTTATTTTACTGTAAACCTCTATATGCCCATTATGGGCTTCGACAATGGTTTTTGCGGGAGTTTGACAGTTAGTTGCTAAAAATTAAAAAGTAAAACGTCTGAAACCCAT
>NZ_DAORXT010000086.1:0-12283 GCF_035371925.1 Acetivibrio sp.
TTAAAACAGGGTTCTGTAAGATTTTGTAAGGCAATTAAACTTGCAATTTAAAATTAAAAATATAAAAGTAAAAACCAGTTTACACTTAAGTTATATTGTGATAACATTTGGTAAATAACTTTTGAAGTGAGGTGTAGTAATGATGAATGTTCAATTTGCAGATAGGATGAATAATGTCAAACAACAAAGAATTAAATTTGAACTATTAGCAAAACACAAAATAAATAAAAGATGTCCGCCAATGTCCGTTTCAAAAGTGTTATAATGATAGTGTGAAAGGCTGTCAACAAATTAATACTCCCCTAACTTACCTCCAGATTGGAGGTATTTTTTTTATTTGTTTGTATTATTTGTTTGTGTTATAATGGAGTTAATGCAAGAAAAATGAAAAATGAATTATTTTTAGAAGAGGGGGAGATAAGCATGAAGGATGAAAAGGATAAAAAGATTAAATTTATAGAGTTTGCTTTGAAGACTGAATTACCTGAAAAAGAATTTTCAACAGAAGAAACATCGCTTAAAATAATTTCAAGTGCTGCAATAAAACGAAAATTTAGGGATTACGTTATGATGAAGTGTAATTAATTGAGCCTTTGGGCTCTTTTTTATTGGCGAAAGCTATGAGCGAAAAACTCATAGCTTTCTAGCGAGAACGTCTTCTTTGAAGAAAAGACGGTCACGTGGTATTACTCTGACTGGTATTAATTTTTTACGTTTTACTAAGTCATCAATATTTTGCCTGGAGCAGCCGAGGATCTCAGCTGCTTCCTTAGATGTTATTATGTTGTCAGCAATGAAAGCAATAAGTTCTTCTTTACTGTTGAAGTTGTACATATTACACCTTCTTTCTTTCTATAACAATATTTAGTATTAAAGCAACAGCAAGCAAAACGAATTTGATGTAATCTAGTACTGAAGGATTAACAAAGTCACCGTCTAATATTTGGAGCAATACAAGTGCTATTAGAATGATAGTAGTTAAATTTTTATTCATATAGTCGGGTGAATGTGATATAATATTTTTAGGGAGGGGAGTTATTTCCTCCCCTCTTCCTTGGACTTTGGTTTTTCCTTCTTGGTTAGTTCCTGTATCAGTTTGGCGGCTGTGAGGACTAACACTAGGATTTGAACCAAGTCCTTAATTTTTTCAATCACCCTCATCACCTCCTTTCTAGTTATATTATAGCATAACTACTAGGAGGTTGTCAAGTAGATTTGCATAAAAATTTCTATAAAATCAAGTAATTGAATATAAAATTTGTCGAAAGTTCGCAGGAGGATATTCCCCTTCTGCGGAGAATTTAGGGATGGAAAGGGGGATATATATAATAAAGCAAGAAGAATTCACAGGGGGTTGTTTAAAAGCAATGAAGGTAGGTTAATAAATGCTGATTTAAACGGTAGTTTGCAAATAATGAAAAAAGTATTTCCCAAAGCATTTGCAGAGGGAATAGAGGATGTTGGGTTACATCCAGTTAGAGTAAATGTAGTTTAATTAAATTAAAGTTATATTGACTAACAAACAATTTTTATTAAAGTTTTTAACATTATGTATTAACTTTAATAAAATTGATAACCTTCACAAATCTTTTATCAGAGAGATTCTTAAAGTAACTGTCAATCCGGAAGTAATATCCTTTGCAGGCGGCCTTCCCAATCCAGCCTCATTTCCGGTTGAAGCAGTCGAGAAAGCCACCCAAAAGGTTTTAAATGATGATGGCAGCAGCGTACTTCAATATAGCACTACAGAGGGATATTTGCCCCTTAGACAATATATTGCCGAAAGATATTTGAAGAAAAAAGGCATAATTATTGACCCAGATGAAATATTAATCACTAACGGTTCTCAACAAGGACTTGATTTGATCGGAAAGGTCCTTTTAAATAAAAATGACGATATTATTTTGGAGGAGCCTGGGTATTTGGGTGCCATTCAAGCCCTTTCAATTTTTGAACCTAAAATTCATACTGTTCCGTTGCGCGATGATGGAATTGACATAAATTTGCTAGAAGAAGTTTTAAAGAAGTATAATCCCAAGCTGTTCTATGCTGTTCCTAATTTTCAAAATCCCTCGGGAATTACATACACAGCTCAAAATAGAGAGAGCGTAGCCAACGTATTGAAAAATACCGGTACGATTTTTGTTGAAGATGACCCATATGGAGAGCTAAGATTTATGGGGGAAGATGTGCCGTCAATGAAGACTTATCTGGGCGATAATGTCATTCTCTTGGGTTCATTTTCAAAAATCATAGCACCGGGAATGCGCCTTGGATGGATATGCGCAAAACGTGAAATAATGGAGAAACTGATAATTGCAAAGCAAGCTTCGGATTTACACACAAATTATTTTTCTCAAAGGGTTGTCTATCAGTATTTGGTTGACAACGATATTGACAGCCATATCAAAAAGATTACGGAATTGTACATGGAGCAGAGAAATTGCATGGTTTCAATGATTGAAAAATATTTTCCCAAAGATGTTAAAAGCACCAAGCCGGAAGGTGGAATGTTTTTATGGGCAACTTTGCCTGAAGGATTTTCCTCATTGGAATTATTTGAAATAGCATCAAAGAAGAATGTTGCCTTTGTTCCCGGTGACCCGTTCTATATTAATAAAAAAGGAACAAATACAATGAGATTAAATTACACAAACTCTACCGAAGAAAAGATAGAAGAGGGAATAAAACGATTGTCGGAAGCTATAAAACAGCTTATAAAGTAAAATGTATAAAAAATCATTAAAATTTCTGTTTCTTATGTTCTTGACACTTTGGTCTATTTAATATAGACTAATAATATAAAGTCTATATTAAATAGACCAAGGAGGATTGGCATGAAGGAATATAAACTTGCAGAAAGTGAAAAAAAGTTTGCGGAATTAATTTGGCAGAACGAGCCCATTGGTTCCGGGGAGCTTGTGAAGCTGTGTGAAAAAGAAATGAATTGGAAGAAGTCCACAACATACACAGTACTCAAAAAGCTATGCGAAAAGGGCATTTTTCAAAACAAAGATGCTGTGGTTACATCTCTTATTACAAAGGATGAATATTACGCCAAGCAAAGTGTGCATTTTGTTGAAGATATCTTCGGAGGCTCCTTGCCGAAGTTTCTGACAGCCTTTGTCAGCGGTAAAAAGATTAGCAAACAACAGGCTGAAGAGCTGAAAAGGCTGATTGACGAGCACAAGGAGGAGTAACAATGAGTGAATTGTTTCTCGCCGTTTTAATGATGAGCCTTACGGCAAGCTACGTAATCCTTTGTGTGATGCTTGTGAGACTATTACTTAAAAAAGCCCCGAAGGTTATATCCTATGCCTTATGGGCTGTGGTCGCTTTTCGGCTCGTAGTTCCGTTTTCCGTTGAAAGTGTGTTTAGTATATTACCGTCGAGAACGAATATAATGCCAGTTCGTAATGAAGTAATCTATTACAAAAGTCCTCAGATTGACATCAGGCAAAATGCGCCGGATTTAGCATCAGATTCATTTGTAAACGAACGGACTTCTGTAAACGAGCAGCCTTCGGATAAGTCCCATATCGTTTCCGATGTTAAAAAAAGCATAAATCTAATGGAAAATTATTTGGATATAGGCACATACATATGGCTTTTGGGAATAATGGCATTGCTAGTCTACAATTTGGCATCGTTTTTAAAGGTAAAAAGACAGCTTAAAAATGCGCAGCTAATAAATGACAATATCTATGAAGCAAAGAATTTGAAAACACCTTTTGTGATAGGAGTAATAAAACCCAAAATATATTTGCCTGTCGGACTTAACGACACCGAAAGAAGCTATATTTTGATACATGAAAAAACCCATATCAATAGAAAAGACCACATAATAAAAATATTGGCTTTTTTAATCTTAGCCGTGCATTGGTTCAATCCCTTGGTGTGGATTGCGTTTGTGCTAATGAGTACGGACATGGAATTATCCTGTGACGAAAAAGTATTGAAAGAAATGGGGGAAAATATTAAAAAGCCCTATGCCAATTCATTATTGTCTCTTGCAACCGAAAGGCACATCTTAAATGGCAGTGCCCTGGCTTTCGGCGAGGGAAATGTGAAGGGAAGGATTAAAAATGTGTTAAGCTACAAGAAATTTCCCCTTTGGATAATTGTCACATCGGTGATAATTGTAATTGCAGTAGGAGTCGCACTGGCTACAAACCCTAAGCCGGAAGAATATACTCCACCTGCAAAAAATGAAGATAGCCTGGAAAAAACTCCTTCGGGTAGTTCAAACGTACAAATTGAATTTTTCTCCGACAATATGGGTTTTAAGTCGGCAGGAAAGTTTGTGACAGACAATTCGAAAATATTTGCGATTATCGACTCAACGATTAAAAACAGTCAAACGCCTGTAAAGGAATCCGATTTGGAAAATAATTATACTAACCGTTATGCCCTAAAACTGTCTGATGACACAGGCGAGTACAGCTGTGACCTTTACTACGATACACTGTACAACAAAGCCTATATTGCAAAAGACGGAGGGCTTTTTGAAGCAAGTACGGATTTTGCCCGTTATATTGATTCATTTTTGGAGAATAGAAACATTAACATTTATATAGATAACGCCGATGCTGTGGAACTGTTCCAAAAATATGGATGGACCCTTGACTATCAGATTAACGCAATGGAAAACAAGCTCAACGACATAAGGACATTGTCCGGTTTTAATCCAAATGCATATTATTTTGCTTACAACAATGAGCTTTCAAAGGATATTGGCCTTGACATGAGCGAGTATTCAAACGATCCGAACATTGATGTTGAAATATACAGGATTCATGAAAGTATGCCGGAGGAGTTTTATCCGATACAGAATTGCAGGGGTATTGTCGTAAAGAGCAGGGGCAAGATAATCGGCGCATTTATAAGCGCAGGAAGACACAGTACTTTTGACGCCTGCAGCCTTAAAGGAAACAGCTTTGAAAAGGTGACAGGGAAAACATTTAATGAATGGCTAATTAGCAAGGTACGGCCTGACGAGGCTGAAGCAAGCCTTAGCAAATTTACACCGGAGCAAGTTATTGAAGAATATTTCAAGGCTTTGAACAAGAAAAATGCTGAAGCGGCAAAGCATTGTGTCTCAAAAGAATACTTATTTAGTTATTTGACATCAAACATGGAAAACAGTGAATTGTTTAATGAAGGCTTGCCATTGCCTTTGACGGGTAGCGGTATTTACGGCAAATCAACCTTCGATAATTTTAAATCTGCAAAGCTATTGGAGGTTGAACTTATTGACGAGCCCGATGAAAACAGTAAAATTTTTAGGGTGACGGTGGAACTTCAATACAAAAAAGACGAAATAATAGGAAGCGGGAAGCAGCATTGGGATTGCCTCATGGTTTACGAAACTCCACAGACAGGATGGAAAATAAAAAGCTTTGGACATTAAACTTGAGAAGTACATTTTGAAAGCGCAAATTATTATAAAAGGAAAATTGACATATCAAATTCGACTTTATACCCTTGATGTGTGTCATAGGTTAACATATCGGGGGTTTATTTTTGTATAATTGCCATTTGACAATACGAATTGAGTTTGATAATATATTCTAATCATGTTTGACTGTCTTTATATATGGGTCATAATAGTAACGATATATATTTAGTCACCAATTGGAGAAGTCGGCAAAAGATTTAAAAGTATAATTCGACAGAAAAAAGAATTGCTTGGAAAAACTTATTAAATAATTGCTATAAATGCAAAAAAACGAGTAGTGTTTGTCATGCAGATTCAATTGATGAACAATACTCATTTTTTAATGGAGGGATAGATGTAATATGATTAAAGATTTGGCACGAAGTATTCGCGAATACAAAAAAGTGTCAATAATTACTCCAATACTGATAAGCTTGGAGGTAGTAATTGAGTGTATAATTCCGTTTATTACTGCTACCTTGGTTAACAAAATTAAAGATGGATGTGATTTGAAGACAATCATTAATTACGGTATTGTCTTAATTGTCATGGCTTTTTTGTCGTTAATGTTCGGTGCGATTGCAGGCTCAACTGCCGCCACTGCGTCTTGCGGGTTTGCAAAGAATTTGAGAAAGGATATGTTTTATAGCATTCAAAATTATTCTTTTGAAAATATCGATAAGTTTATGACCTCGTCGCTGATTACCCGTATGACCACCGACGTTACCAATGTGCAGCATGCGTATATGATGCTCATTCGAATAGCGGTTCGTGCTCCTTTGATGCTGGTTTTTGCATTTGTCATGGCTTTCGTAATGGGGGGACGCATGGCTTGGATTTTCCTGGTTGTTGTACCGATTCTGGCAACCGGACTTATCATTATAATTTACAAAGCATTGCCTCTCTTTAGAAAAGTATTCAAAAAATATGACGCACTAAACAGCTCCATTCAGGAAAATATCAAAGGTATGCGCGTCGTAAAATCCTTTGTTCGTGAAGATTATGAGGAAAAGAAATTTGAGGCAGCAGCAGAAGATGTATGCGCAGACTTTACAAGGGCGGAGCGTATTTTGGCTTTTAACGGGCCCTTAATGCAGTTTTGCATGTATGTAGTTATGATTTTCGTTTTGTCCTTTGGTTCCTATACCATTATTACCAGCCGGGGATTGGATTTTGATATCGGGCAGTTTTCCGCAATATTGACATACAACTTTATGATTTTAAGCAGTCTTATGATGCTTTCCATGGTGTTTGTTATGATTACCATGGCTAGTGAATCTGCGAAGCGTATCGTTGAAGTAATTAATGAGAAGAGTACATTAACAAATCCGGAGAATCCCATTTACACAGTAAGTGACGGCTCCATTTCTTTTGAAAATGTAAGTTTCAAATATTCCGAAAAGGCAGAGAGAATGGCGCTGGCCAATATAAACTTGCAAATAAAATCGGGAGAAACCATTGGAATTATTGGTGGTACCGGCTCTTCAAAGACATCCCTTGTTCAGTTGATTCCCCGCCTCTACGATGCAACCGAAGGGGTTGTGAAAGTAGGGGGAGTGGATGTAAGAAACTACGATTTGGAAACCCTGCGTAATGAAGTTGCCGTTGTGCTTCAGAAGAATGTTTTATTCTCCGGAACCATCAAGGAAAATCTTCGTTGGGGAAATAAAGATGCTACGGATGAAGAGTTGATAGAGGCATGCAAACTTGCTTGTGCTCATGAATTCATAAGTCAATTTCCAAAAGGATATGACACCTATATTGAACAGGGCGGAACCAATGTGTCCGGCGGACAGAGGCAAAGACTTTGTATTGCAAGGGCATTGCTTAAAAAGCCTAAAGTATTGATTTTAGACGATTCCACCAGTGCGGTGGATACCAAGACCGATGCCAAAATTCGCAAGGCTCTTAAGGAGTATATGCCGAAGACAACCAAGATAATTATTGCCCAGAGAACGGCTTCGGTTGAAGATGCGGACAGAATTATAGTATTGGACGGGGGAACCGTGAACGGAATCGGAACCCACGAGCAATTGCTGGCTGAGAATACAATTTACAGGGAAATATATTTCTCCCAGAACAAGGCAGGTGTGCAAAGTGAAATCAAATAAGAAGAGTAAAAAATCTATTATCGCTCGTTTGTTCAAAAATATACTTGAGTTTTATCCGGTGATGTTTCCGGTTGCTGTTGTATGCATATTGTTCAATGCAACTATCAGCTCCATTCCGGCAATATTTATGCAAAACGTGATTGCTATTGTGGAGGATAGCTGGAGAGACGGGAACTGGAATTTGGTTGGGGGAAAAATATTGTCCTTTGTGGGTATATTGGTAACCCTTTATGTGCTGTCACTCCTTAGCGGTATTGCATATAATCAGCTGATGGCAATTATCACTCAAGGGACTTTGAAAAAATTCCGTGTGAAAATGTTTGCCAAGATGCAGACTCTCCCGATTAAATATGTGGATACTCACAATCATGGTGACATCATGAGCGTTTATACCAACGATATTGATACTTTGAGGCAAATGATTTCCCAGAGCTTTCCGCAGCTTCTGTTGTCCGGTATTACAGTTTTCACCGTGTTTTCTATCATGCTCTACTTTTGTTTGTGGCTTACGATTGTAGTATTGCTGGGTGTAATCGTAATGTTCTTTGTCACAAAAAGAGTGGGTGGAGGCTCCGCCAAATACTTCATAAGACAGCAGAAGGCTCTTGGACGGATGGAAGGCTTTGTAGAAGAAATGATGAACGGACAAAAAGTAATCAAGGTATTCTGCCATGAAGAGGAAAGTAAGGCGGATTTTGACATAATCAACGAAGCTTTATTTGATGATGCGAGAAAAGCCAATCGTTATGCCAATATTTTGGCTCCGATTTTAAATAATATCGGTAATGTACTATATGTTTTTGTTGCCATTGCCGGCGGCGTTTTATTGGTTACCAATGCACCAAATGTAAGTATTTCCGGGCTTGCCATGGGAATTAGTATTGTTGTTCCATTCCTTAACATGACAAAGCAGTTCGTGGGTAATATAAACCAGGTGTCCCAGCAGATAAATGCCGTTGTTATGGGACTTGCCGGTGCACAGCGAATTTATGAGTTGGTTGATGAAGAGCCTGAACACGACAATGGATATGTTACCTTGGTAAATGCCCGCGAGGAAAACGGTCAGTTGATTGAATGTGAGGAGAGAACGGGAATTTGGGCTTGGAAGCATCCCCACAGCAGTGACGGTTCCGTAACATATACCAAATTAACCGGTGATGTGAGATTGCATGAGGTGGATTTCGAATATGAAGAGGGAAAACCGGTTTTACATGATATTAGCCTCTATGCAAAGCCGGGACAAAAAGTGGCGTTTGTGGGAGCAACCGGTGCAGGAAAGACTACAATTACAAACCTGCTTAATCGTTTTTATGATATTGCCGACGGTAAAATCCGTTATGACGGTATCAATATAAACAAAATCAAAAAGTCGGACCTTCGCCGTGCTATTGGTGTAGTACTTCAGGACACCAACCTCTTTACCGGCACTGTAATGGATAACATCCGTTACGGTAAACTGGATGCCACCGATGAAGAATGTATAGAAGCTGCAAAACTTGCGGGAGCCGATGGCTTTATCCGCCGTTTGCCTGACGGATATCAGACAATGCTTACCGAAAACGGGGCAAATCTGTCCCAGGGACAGAGACAGTTGATTTCCATTGCCAGGGTGGCAGTTGCCAACCCTCCGGTTATGATTTTGGATGAAGCGACATCCTCCATTGATACAAGAACCGAAGCCATTGTTCAGAGAGGTATGGATGCTTTGATGGAGGGAAGAACAGTATTTGTAATTGCCCACCGCCTGTCCACCGTTAAAAACGCTGATGTTATTATCGTGTTGGATCACGGACGTATCATTGAACGGGGCAATCATGAAGAGCTGATAGCACAAAAAGGACAGTATTATCAGCTGTACACCGGTGCGTTTGAATTGGAATAAACCAAAAAAGAAGGGGCGTGCAACACTCCCCTTCCTTTTTTAACATAGCTATTTGTACGAATTGGCTGTGGCGTTAAAATGCTTTACAATAATCATAACTTCTTCCATGTTAATTGCGCTGTCTTTGTTAAAGTCGATATCCGCTTTGTATTCCGGACTTGCCGAAGTGGTGTTGAATACCGTTGCTATTTGCATAATGTCTTTCATATTTATAACGCCGTCCGACCTGCCGTCCACCTCAATATCTCCGGCCCACAAAATCAATGGCGACTCTTTTTTAGATAAAGCCATATCGTTTGTAACGGCATCAATCTTTACTTCCCTGTAAAGATAATTGGTTTTGCTTATTCTAAACACATATCCCGTATCGCTTTCGGGAACGGATAATTCGAAATATCCGTTTTCATCGGTAAATGTCGATGCATTGAGGCCTAAAACCTCCACTTTGAAGTTTGAATTAATATCAGGAGCTTTTGAGGATAAATCCGGTTTTACATAACCTGAAATTTTACAGTCTGTACTTTCGGCTTTTTTAAATATTGCCTTTAAGCTTATATCTTTTGTTGGCGTTAATACCAAGGTATCCGATGTTTCATCTATTCCTTCCCAACGGTCAAAGACGTATCCATCTTCAGGGACAGCCTTGATTGTAAGAGGAACACCTTTGAAATACTGACCTGTCCACTCTTGTGGATTGTCCACTCCGCGGGTTGTGGATTTAAGGTCAATGGAGTTAATCCGTATAAAGCCTTCTGAAGTATCTGCTTCAAGTTTAACCGAATAAGTATCTGTAACGCCAAATCTTCTGAATTTGCTGATTATATGCTGGGTTACATATCTCGGACGTTTATTTGCAAAAGTTTTCATTAGCTCTACCTCGCTGTTCCAATCTGAAAGGGCTTGCCAGCGGGCGTTGTGCTCAGGTATGGAGGATGCTATGGCACTGCTCATTTCATCTATTGTATCGACAACTAATGAGGGTTTGAGGCAGGTATTGAGGTAATCGGCCATTCTATTGATAAACGCATTCCTAAATTCCGAATTCTCCAGCAATTTTTTAAAGAGGAACACTGCCCACTCGTTTTGGGCGTTTTCCGAGGCATGAGCCAATGTATCATGTCTAATGCCGTTGGTGCCCATAAACGGTCCGGCAAAACCGAAATCCGTATCTTTTATTATCCATCTCCATCTTCCGTCTTGTCCGTAAGGTGCCTCCGGGTGGTATTGACCGTCCACGGTCTTGTATTTCCACATAGAAACGTTGTTTTGCGGCCAGTCGCTATTGGCAAAGTAAATGTTTGCAACATAGTAATCAATAAAATTGTCCACATCCATTTTGGTCTTTATGTATTCATAATTTTCTTTTTGGGTAATATCGTTCGACTTAAGGAAGTTGACAATTTCGTTGTTATATGCTTTTACGTCCTCATCTGTTCCTTCGTTTGCGACAACATCACCCAAGTAAGTAACTTCAAGTAATGCCACTTTGTCCTTGTCCAGATTGTAATGGGATGCAAAATATATGTTGTCGTACCGTTCACGGATGTTGTGTATTCCCCAGTATTCTCCGTTAATAAATACTACAGATGGCCTGTATGCTTGGGTGTCGAGATTTAAATGAGACACAAGATTGTGCATCAGTCCGTCTCTAAACATGCTGTTTGACCAGTCGTTACCGGAATTTCGCAAAATAAGGCGTTTAAAATCGGTTATACTCTTGCCGGTAACTTTGCTTTTTAGCCCAGGGAATATATTATAGCTTATTTTTTCTTTATAATCGTAGCCTCTGTCTGCGTACAACCGAAGGCTTTTTTGACCAAATCCCTTTGAGCCTCCTCCATGAAGCCTTACACCGCAATAATGCGAAAAACCGAGAGTTCCGTCATTTTCGAAAAATTCTATATGAGCAGGTCTTTCCCAATCAGAACCGGTTTTATTGCTGTTTACGTAAATTCCGGTTTGCTTGTCGAAAAAGTTTGCCTCATCCGTTACAATTGATATGACAGGAAGGCTGTATCTTGTCATCATATCGGAATCTACAAAATAGGAGTGGGTCACAATCCGGCTGGTTTTACCGTCCGACCTTACAGCAACAGCTTTTATTACAGTACCCTTGAATACTTCTCCCAAAGGAGGATTCCAATAATAATCTCCGGTGTTAATCATGGATAATACATTGGGTTCGCCGGCTCTGCTTTTTACTTTTATTTTTCCGGAATATTCAAAAGTGCGGGAATCTCCGGGGTTTGGATCGGAACCGTCAAGAGTATAATATATTTTGGTGTCTTTTTGGCTGACAGAGAGTTCCAATTCAAATTCTTCGGTGTAAAAACCGGCTTGGTGTGAAAAAACAGGCTCAAGAACGTTTGACTGGGAATTGTTGTTGCTTGCGTTGGGGGTGGCTTCAGAAAAGATTGAAAATTCGCTTCCACCGTCCGGATTTCTGCCGTAGGATTCATCATCATCCAATTTTCCATATGACATGGAATCGATAATGTCGTCGGAGGGTGATTTCAATACTATTTTTTCTCCGTCAGAGCTTAGTTTGAAGTTTGTATGGAGCTGACCGTCACTTGTTACTTTATCCTTGTCTGAAGCCCAGATTAGAAGATAACCTTTTGGAGGAATGATTCCTTGAGGGAAGACCCATGTTGCACCGTCATCCGAAATGCTGTAGCCTGTCAGATCTACAGGTTCATCCGAAGCATTATAGAGCTCAATCCAGTCGGAATAGGCTCCTCCCGATGCCCCGTGTTTAGGGTCGTCAAGGTCTCCGTCACGGATGGTTTTTTTATTTGATGATTATCCCACAAAAAGTATCGGTTCTAAATAAAATTTCTTAAACCTATTGTC
>NZ_DAORXT010000087.1:0-12244 GCF_035371925.1 Acetivibrio sp.
TATTTTGCTCTATTTGTTTATATTTTCTAGCTTTTTGTGGGACAATCATTGTATTATTAAACAAATTTTGCGATTAGTAAATGGTAAATAACATCAATAATGTTTTATTTTCTAAGAGTGCCTATTTTGCTAAAAGGGAAAAACCTGAATATAGCTTTTCCTCCAACATCTTTTATGTCTACAGTTCCAAATGTCCTGCTGTCCTTGCTTTGACCCGGAAGCCTGTTGTCACCCAATACATATATATGTCCTTCCGGGACGTAGAGTTCACTGTATTTTATGTTTGCTTCCAAGGTACCGTGTGCATCAACGTTTATATAATCTTCTTCCAGGACTTCACCGTTAACATATACTTTTCCGTCACGGATTTCGACCCTGTCGCCTTCTACACCAATAACCCTTTTAATTATTGGCTTTCTGTCAGAGTCCAATCCGGGATAATCGTTTATAGTTACAATATCTCCTCTTTTCAGCCAACCGAATCTTGGACTGATTTTTTCAATAATGAGACGGTCACCGTCCTGAAGTGTCGTCTCCATGGAGCTACCGTTTACAATAGTTATCTGTGCAACAAAATTCACAATAAACAAGCCTATCAATACCGCAATTATTATGTGAACAGCCCAATCTAAAACTTCTCTTAAAAACGAATTGGCTTTCGTAATTATTCCTCCCTTGCATATATTTAAGTATATGTCCCACTTACTCCAATTCTTAAACACTGTATTATTAAATTGTATATAATTTGAGTCGATTTTTCAAGTGACGATATTACGATGATATAACTTTATGAATGAATCTTGTCTTGAAATTGGCAGCAAAAAAACACAGGCGTAAACTGTTTTTTTTACACCCATGCTCTAATTTTGCCTCGTCCTAAAATATTATAAATCCAATTTAATTTTTAGCTCCTCAAGCTGCTTCGGTTCAACCGCATCCGGCGCATTTGACATCAGACATGATGCATTTTGCACTTTTGGGAATGCAATAACATCTCTAATGCTGCTTCTTCCCGCCATCAGCATTACCAATCTGTCAAGCCCGAATGCCATTCCGCCGTGGGGAGGCGTACCGTATTTGAAAGCTTCAAGAAGGAATCCAAACCTGTCCCATGCATCCTTTTCAGAAAAACCGAGAAGATTGAACATCTTCGTCTGAAGCTCCTGGCTGTGGATTCTGATACTTCCTCCACCGATTTCCGTACCGTTTAGCACAATGTCATAAGCCTTTGCTCTAACCTTTAACGGGTCGGTATCCAGCAGTTCAATATCCTCATCCATCGGAGATGTGAAAGGATGATGCTTTGCAACATAGCGTTTCTCCTCTTCGTCATATTCAAGGAGAGGGAACTCGGTTACCCACAGGAATTTGAATTCATTGCTGTCCAGCAAGCCCAGCTTCCTCGCTATTTCAACTCTCAGCTGTCCTAATGAATCGAACACAACCTCATTCTTGTCGGCAACAAAGCATATAAGGTCTCCCGGCTCTGCTTTTACCCTTTCCAAAATAGCCTTGGTTTCATCTTCGCTGAGGAACTTGGTAATTGGAGATTTAAGCTCGTTCTCTCCCACAACTATCCAAGCCAGTCCTTTTGCACCGTAAGTTTTTACAAATTCGCCAAGGGCATCTATTTCCTTTCTGCTAAACTTACTGCCGCAGCCTTTCGCATTTATTGCCCTGACACTTCCTCCATTTTTGACGGCATCTGCAAACACCTTGAACCCGGAGTTTTTCACGAGGTCCGACAAGTTGACCAATTCAAATCCGAACCTTATATCCGGCTTGTCGCTTCCAAACCTCTCCATGGCTTCTTTGTACGGCATTCTTAAGAAAGGAGTCTCAAGGTCAACATTAATAGCTTCCTTAAACACCTTTTTTATAAACCCTTCATTTATAGTAAGTACATCCTCGACATTTACAAAAGACATTTCCAAGTCTATTTGGGTAAACTCGGGCTGTCTGTCAGCTCTAAGGTCCTCATCCCTGAAGCATTTTACAATTTGAATATACCTGTCAAAACCCGAAACCATTAAAAGCTGCTTAAAAAGCTGGGGTGACTGGGGCAATGCAAAGAATTTTCCTGGATGCACCCTGCTTGGTACCAAATAGTCCCTAGCTCCTTCGGGAGTGCTCTTGGTAAGCATCGGAGTCTCTATCTCAATAAAACCGTTTTCGTCATAGTAGTCTCTTGCAATTTTTGCCACCCTGTGTCTTAAAATCAGGTTCCTCTGCATATCCGGCCTTCTCAAATCAAGATACCTGTATTTAAGCCTGGTAGCTTCGTTTACATCGGAATCCTCTTCAATGTATATTGGCGGTGTCTCGGCACTGCTTAAAATCCTCAATTCCTTTGCAATAATCTCAATTTCTCCCGTGGGAAGCTTGGGATTTATTGCCTCAGGACTTCTTTTCACCACTTCTCCCACCACAGCAAGTACATATTCGCCTCTTACCGACTCAGCCTTTTCAAAAATCTTAGGATCTGTTGTGTTGTTAAACACCACTTGGATTATGCCGGTTCTGTCCCTTAAAGTAACAAAAATTACTCCGCCAAGATTCCTGCTTTTGTTGCACCATCCCATTACCGTAACGGTTTTTCCGACATCGGACACATTAAGCTCAGCACACATATGAGTTCTTTTTAATCCATAAATAGATTCTCCCATATATTTATACCCTCCATTTAAAAAATTGCTTTCGTTATAAATACATTTTCAGCCTTGTTATCAAAGTATCAAGACTTATTTCCTTTTGGTCTCCCGTCTCCATATTCTTAAGTACTGCCTTGCCCGAGTCAATTTCATCATCTCCAAGAACAATACTGTACTTTGCCCCCAGTTTGTCAGCATACTTCATCTGCGCTTTTAAACTTCTTTCCATCAAATCCTTCTGTGCGCTAAATCCTTCTTTTCTAAGCTCATAAACCATTTTCTCCGCATAGCTGTTGGCCTTGTCACCTAATGCTGCAATAAAAATATCCAAGCCCTTCGGCTCCGGGAACTTAATGCCCTGATTTTCCATAACCATCAAAAGCCTCTCCAGTCCTATTGCAAAACCTATTCCCGGTGTAGGTTTTCCGCCGCATGCTTCAATTAATCCGTCATACCTTCCGCCGCCGCATACCGTACCCTGGGCGCCGATATTGCCCGAAACAAATTCAAATACGGTTTTGGTGTAATAATCAAGTCCTCTTACTATGTTTTTATCAACAGTATAATCAATGCCAAGATTTTCAAGCCCTGCCTTGAGCCCTTCAAAATGGTTTTTACATTCTTCGCACAGATTATCTATAAGTGCCGGTGCGTCGGCAGTAATCTTTTTGCAAGCTTCCTCTTTGCAGTCAATAATTCTAAGAGGATTTCTTTCAAACCTTGTATTGCAAGTACTGCATAGTTTATCAAGGTTGGGCCTTAGATAATCCTTAAGTTTTTTATTGTATTCTGCCCTGCAGACAGGACAACCTATGCTGTTTATATTTAGGCTGACCTGGTTTATGCCAAGGCGGTCAAAGAATAACCTCAGCATGCTTATTATCTCAACATCTATTGAAGGCCCCGCAGCTCCAAAAGCCTCAACTCCAAACTGGTGAAACTCTCTGTAACGGCCTTTTTGCACATTTTCATACCTGTAAGCCGTAATGTTGTAATACAGCTTTACAGGCTGGGGAAGGGACGCCATGCCATTTTCAATATAGCTCCTTACAACACCTGCAGTTCCTTCAGGTCTTAATGTAATACTTCTCTGCCCCTTGTCCAAAAAAGTATACATTTCTTTTTGAACAATATCTGTAGTATCCCCAACTCCCCGTTGGAATAATTCTGTATGTTCAAATACGGGAATACGAATTTCCTTATAGCCAAAGTCATCACACAGCTTTGCTATTTCCTTTTCTATATACTGCCACTTGTGAATCTCAGACGGTAAAATGTCCTTTGTTCCTTTAGGTGCTTGTGTTAACATCATAAACCTCCAATTTTCCATGTTTTATACAAATTAATATTAATAAAGCCCCCCGTCTGACAAATGCCAGGGACGAGAGGCTGTTTTCCCGCGGTGCCACCCTCATAGGCAATAGTATAATTGCCCACTTTTTATTCTTTAACGCAAGAACCTGCGGACAGGCCTAATCGTGTGCAAACTTTCAACCCGCCAGCTCCAGGGTGTCCTTTCACCAACCTTTTTCCTGAGAGTGCTTCCAGTCACGACACCCTCTCCCTGAAGGAAGTATTGGCTACTTTTCCCATTCATAGCTATTAAAAGTATTTTATAACAATACTGTCACTATTTATGATTACTTAATTTACAATTATTATTTAATTTTAATTGTCAAAAGCTCAATTGTCAATAGCCAAATAATATTTAACAATATAAATCAATAGTTGCCAAATTACCCAAACAACTGATAAAATAATATTATACGTATGTAGAATTTTAATAAATAATGTAAAATATCTTTAACAATCTTCAATAAAAAGTAAAATTTAAGACTAACCATCACAACAATTTAGTATAAACGAGGGGGATATAAATTCTATGGTCAATGATTACCTGAAGAAATTTGAATTCAATTATGAAAGCAGCGCCACAGGAAGCTTTCTTGTTGTTAGCGCAGATGCCGGTGAAAATGTGCTTTTATACCAGGTTGAAATGCTTGCCAACAATCCAAACAAAAATATCTTACCCTTGGACATAAGGCAAAAAGATTCAAAGCTCAATTTCTACTATAATATAACGTCCAAGCTGGCTTTATCACAGTATCTTAAGCGCAACAAGCTGAAAAGGGATGATTTTATAAACATTTTTAGGGATATAACAAAAACAATATTAAGCTCCAAAGACTATTTACTGTCGGACAAATCATATATTTTGAACGAAGATTATATTTACATAAATCCCAACACCATGGAAGTATCTATGGTCTATCTGCCGCTGAATATAGAACACAATGTAAATGAACAGTTAAAAAATTTTGCCATAAATTTTATAATGTTCAGTGCAAATATAAATGAAACCAACAGCGACAATTTCCTTCAAAGGATTCTGAATCTTTTGAAATCGGATACCTTTAATATCTTGGAATTTAATAAATTATTAAACGATTTGAAGTCTGAGTCGGATATACCTAAGCCAGCTGTGCAAAAAGCAGCCGTACAAGAACAGAATGTACCTGTGCAAGCCGAATCAATGGCGCCTCAGCCAAAGCCGAGTGCACCAAGGCAAAACATTCCCAAATCCCCTGTGCCAAAACCGGATGTGCCAAAATCGGAAATACCAAAGCCCGGTGTTCCGAAGGCCGCACCACAGGCGCCTGTTTCCGCAAGGCCTGCAAAACCTGTACATACAGTAAATACTGCGGAAAAAACCGTAGTCAAAATGAAGTATAAAACCAGCGTTTTAATAATCGGTGCTATATTGCAGTTAGTTTTGGTTGTTGGCTCCATTGCGCTTTTAGCATCCGGAGCGATGGATTCTTTGGGAAACGAGCCTGTCGTCAACATACTGGGTATCGGTATTTTGGCAGGAGCAATAACCTATGCTATCTGGAAAACGGTTTTAAATGAAAAGAATAAAGTTGAAGTAGTCTCAAAAGTAGCGGAAAAGCCTGCTCCACGGCCTCAAATAAACATGGAAAAAAGGAATTTTACAACTGTTCCAAATATTCAAAGCACTAATCAATCAAGCAAGACATCCTCACAGCCGGAATTTAGTTTCAACAATACATCGGGCACTGCCAACCCTTTAAATGAAACAACGGTGATTTTTCCACCCTCTATAGAGGAAACTGTTTATCTTGGTACCTCAAATTCATACCCTTACCTGCAAGGAACAGCAAACGGAGTAACTGAGCAAATAATAATCAACAAACCCAGCTTTATAATAGGAAGGCTGAAAAGCCAGGTAGACTATATAAGTCAAAATAATGCAGTAGGAAAGGTACATGCTGAAATAATATCAAGAAACGGACTATACTTTGTTAAAGATTTGAATTCCAGAAACGGCACATTTGTCAATGGTGTGAGGCTTGCTGCAAACACAGAGTACGAAATAAAAAACAATGACAAAATTACTTTTGCCAACAGTGAATATGTTTTTATTATTCCGTAAAAAAGAAATTATATCGGTTATGGGAGGAGTTACAAAAGCAAAAGGTAAATCAAAAAGCCCAAAGTTAAGAAGGGTATAAAAGGTATCCTCGATTTTGAATTTGCCTTTTTTGATACAAGAAGAGCTATTCCCGTAATGCCGCTCAATACAAAAGAATAAAACAGGGTGGATAATATGCCCGCAAGTCCGGTATAAAGACCGGATACTGCAATAAGCTTTGTATCGCCCATTCCAACTCCTCCTTTTGTGGCAAAGGTAATAAGCGACATAATTAGACCAATTGCAATAAAAAGAATTATTGATTGAATAATTTTTCCGGAATCAACATCCAAAGCTGCCGTAGCCAATCCCAAAACTATTCCGGCAACAACCAGCTTATTGGATATAAGTCTTTGATTATAGTCCTTCAAAGAGGAGGAAGCAAGTAATATATATAAAATAGTGTATCGAATCACCTCAAGTTTTGTCTGCGATTTATGATAGACAAGCAGAAAAGCAAGAGGTGTCAACACCGTTATGGCTATATATGGAGGCTTTTTGTACAAATAGCTAAAAATCCACTTTAATCTTCCGGTGTCCATACACTTTTCATAATCTGTGGCAAGATTGATTACAACCGCTGAGAAAATCCCTAAGAAAATCAATAAAATATATATCATTCGCACATTTCCCCGTCGTTATAGCTTTATTTTTACTATCCTCATTTTACTTTTCATTGTTTAAGAAATCTTTAATCTTTAAGAAAATATTGGAGAAACCTTCTCTAACATTTTTTACGATTTCGCCGCCTTTGCCTTCAAACATTTTGTTGTCCACTTCCCTGACAACATCAACAGCAAAATCTGTAGTTCTGATAAATTCAACCGGTTCGTTTATTATAGCATCCGAATGGGCTTTTATTGTTATAGTATTATTTATTCCGAAAACTCTTAAGAGCGACAAAAACGGATTTTTATATTTGGCTTTTACACTAACCCTCAGCTTTTTATATACTATATAATCTTCCACTATACCCGAAGTTATTTCCATTTCGAGGGGCTTACCAAAGATAATTGATTCTTTCAACAAATACCCTGCATAGCTTTCAATTTTTTCTTCCTTCTTGCTTTTACTGCTTTTCGACTCCCATATTCTCCAATACAGATCTAAGTCATCCATATTATCCAATACAATCTGCCCAAAAATCATGTCCTTGGATGGAGAGTTCCAGATTTCAGCTCCACGTTGCGCCGTCCTGTCCGCAATAGTTTGGATGCATGATTTTTGATATAGAAATTCGCTAACCAAAATAAGTGCAAACATGGTTAGAATAACAGTAGAAACAATTATAGTCGCTTCTACTGTAAAGCTCCCTGTATTATCCTTGAAAAGCCCTTTGTAGTTTTTCCAACTCTTCTTACTTCCCATATAACTTGCCCTCTTGTTCGATGATATAATACTAAATCAAAAAAAGAGTCTATTAGGGCATAAGCCCATGCCCTAATACAATCAAAAACTGATACACAAATTATGTAGGACTAGGAGCCGGCGAAGATGACCCTGGCAGTCCATGCGTAGCTTCATCTCCTACTGGGCTACCAAATATCTTTTCTACCAAGCCACTAACAAAGTCATATATTGCCCTCCTGAAGATAAGGGCAATTGCTACCAAAACAGCAACAATTATAACTATTTCAACTGTGCCCAAACCATCTTCTTCTTTAATAAAGCTCTTTAAAAGCTTCAGCATTTGCTTCACCTCCTTTCACAAGTAAATCTCAGCTACCGAAATTTTATTCTCCCTAGATTACATGCCACCAGTCAGCGTCAAAATCGCCGGAGTGGCAACAATTAAAATCACCGCAATAAACATAAGCATCATAGGGAACAGCATCTTTGAAGAAGCTTCCTCCCCAAGTCTTTTGGCTGCGTGCTTTCTCATTTCCCAACATTCTGTGGCCTGAAGCCTCAAAATAGATATCATCTCCGCATTACCTTTGTTAAAATTCTGCAAAAGAACCGATACAAATTTGGTTATCTCCGGAATCCTGCACCTGTTGGCAAAATCCTCAAATGCACTTGTCTCCGATTTGCCGCCCCGGATATCTGCCAAAACCACCCTCAGCTCCTGATACAAAACAGTATCCTTGTCATTATCGGTTACGGATTTCTCCCAAGCTCTGGAAACTGTCATTCCTGCGTTTACAAGCAAAATAAGCTTGTTTAAAAAATCGGGAAAGTCAATCTGTATGCTAAGTCTCCTTCTATTAACCTTCTCGGTAAGCTCCCTGTCCATAAAAAAGGGAATAGCTGCCACTACCAAAATTCCAAACACTACAGTTGCCACATCCTGCGTTGCGGCAGAGAGCAATGAGAATAAAAGCAGAATTAAAATCATAAGAACAATCTTGTTGGCATGATGAATTTGCAAATAATACATTGAATACTTCATGCCCTTTAATTCTGCAACTTTCGACTGGAGCCTCCTGTCATACTTTGAAGTATACTTGTATTTTATTATATCGAGAATAAAGAGCCCCACAGGAATAAAGCTCCTTAATTTGTACTCCTTCTTGTCCAATGGCTCAATATAATCGCCATACTTGCTTCTCGACAAGAGAAACAACAGGCTGAAAACCACCAGAATTACAGTGAAAACTATAACACCTGCAATCATATGCCCTCCCCAATCAAACCTTTATATCCATAATTTTTTTTGATATAAAATATCCTGCAGCTATTATAAGAATTGAGAATGTCATAACTATTCTGCCGATAACTGTAGTAAACACAGGAATCATATAGTCTTCCGTAGTTAAAGACAGAATAAGTATCATAACAAGAGGCATAACAGATAAAATCTTCTGTTCAAACTTCTTTGCCGCCAGCAAAGTGTTTATCTCCTCTTTTATCTCAATCTTATCGTTGATAATGTTGGTTGAGTTCCTTATCACATTTACCAAATTACCGCCTGTTCTTTTGCAGGTCTTGAAAACATCAGTAAAGTTCTGTATGTCTTCGAGATGCGACCTTCTTGCCAAGTCTTCCAAAGCGTCTTCAACAGTTTCATTCATTTCGATTTTCCTTATTATGTACTCCACTTCACGAATAATATATGTATCCGGGTCCGGGTATAAAATACTCAAATCGTTAAGCGCATCCTTAAAAGACATCTCCACCGATTTACCCGCAGTGAGGGAAGATGAAAGCGAATAAAGAAGGTCCTTAAACTGCAGATTAAGCTCATTCTTTCTCTTCTCAATAATGTCCTTAGTTCTTCTCTTCGGATATAAAAACGCAAACGGCGTTAGGAACAATGCCAAAAGTACACTGTGGTAAAAAATATACCCAATTGCAAACAAAGCCAACGCTGCAAGCAAAAAATATAAAAATTTCTCTTTAAAACTCATAACATATACGCCGTAATCAACTAAACCGCTGTAATTTTGCTGGGCTGCCACATCTTTCAATTCATTATTTTTCAAATCCAGTTCCATTCATGCCCACCTCCTTGTAACTTGATTTAAAAGTCGTCGGATATTCCCGCCATTTTGAATTTAAAATTGTTAACCAATTTATTTTTTGTCCTTCTCAAAGACCCGATTATCTGTCTTTCCGGAGTTTCTCCCTCTTCGACAAACTCATAAAGCGGATTTAACACAATTTCCCCGTCCTTGTATTCCACAACCTCTGTAATCTCAAGGGTTCTTCTCGATTTATCCCTGAGCCTTCCCAAATGAATAATTATGTCCAGTGCAGAAGCTATCTGCTGCCGTATAGCCTCTAAAGGCATTTCAGCACCGCTTAGCACCATGGTTTCAAGCCTTGAGAGCATATCTCTGGTGGAATTTGCGTGTCCGGTGGAAAGGGAACCGTCATGTCCGGTATTCATGGCCTGAAGCATGTCCAATGCCTCTTTTCCGCGCACCTCGCCCACAATAATTCTTTCCGGGCGCATACGAAGGGAAGTTTTTATAAGATCCCTAATTGAAATCTCTCCCTTTCCCTCGGTATTGGCATTTCTTGTTTCCAGCCTGACAATATTCTCTATCCCTATAATCTGAAGCTCCGCCGAGTCTTCTATTGTGATGATTCTCTCATCCTTGGGAATAAAATTGCTAAGAGCATTCAAAAATGTGGTTTTTCCCGAGCCCGTACCTCCGCATATAAATATGTTGTATTTTGCCTTGACCATCCTCTCCAGCACACCGGCAACTTCCTCGGTAATCGAACCGAATTTTATAAGCTGCTCTATCGTCATGGGTTTTTCCGAAAACTTTCTTATGGTAACCACAGGCCCATTTAAAGCTATCGGCGGCAAAACCACGTTTACACGGGAACCGTCGGAAAGCCTCGCATCAACTATAGGTGATGCCTCATTTACCGCCCTGTTGACCCTTGACACAATTGTCTGGATTACGTCCTCCAACTTCCGGCGATTCTCAAATTTAACGTCCAGCTTCGAAACTCTTCCGTTCCTTTCGATAAATATTGAATCGGGACCGTTTATCATTATTTCAGTAATGCTTTTGTCATCAATAAGGGGTTGGAGAACATCCAGCCTTCTCATGGAATTGAAAATTGCATCGGCAATTTCCTTCTTCTCCCCAACACTGAGGTAATAATCCCTGGACGTTTCAAAAACAACATTTGTAATAACATCCTTTATCTCTTCATCCGAAAAGTCTTTTCTCAAATCCAGGTTATCGCTTATATGCTTTCGTATCCGGGCAACAAACTTTTCCTTTTCCTCCATTTCCATCAGCAATCACCCGTACTTCCTTGTAATATGTTAATTATCTGGCTTACAGCATGTCCAAAGGGATTTGAATCTCCTGTCAAATACTCTATTCCATAGCTTGCATCCAGTCCTTTTATGTAAGGTATCACGAGGGAAACAGGCTTTCCGTTGAAAGCAAGATTTTCAATATCGGAAAGTCCCGAATTCAAGCATTTATTCAGTATAAGCTCTATTCTGTCCGTAAAGTCCAAACCTTTTCTTTTGCCGAGAATCTCAAAGGCTTTCCGGAGTGTTTCCAGCTTAATTTTCGACGTAGTGTCACAGGGCAAAACGCAGAGCACCTTGTCGCTGCTCTCCATCAGCGATAGGCATTCCTCACTCAATTCCGAACCTATATCGGCTACAATCACATCATAGCTTTCCATTGCCTTAAGCTGCCCCACAAGCCTCTTAATCTCATCGGATGTCAACTCATCTATGTCAAAGACATTCTCAGGAGGCAGAAAATAATGTACACCTGTTGCAGTGTCTATTGACCTGCTTCCTTCTATTTTTAGGGCAAGGTTTTTATTGTTCTCCTTGAGAAAAAACAAAATATTCGAAAGACTCTCTCCACTGCCATGGGCATTAAAATATGCAGTTGTAGTAGGAAATCTTTCAAAATTGAGATAAAAAGTATTCCATCCGTTCTGTGCACATTTTGCACTCACGCCCGCAGCCAAAGTTGACGTACCTGCACCGCCGCATGGGGAATAAAAGGTAATAAGGCGGGTTTTCTTTTTACCGTCGCCTGCGATAAACTCGCAATTACTTTTCTCCGAAAAAATGCTTAATATGTTGCTGACAAGCTTGTCGCCCATCTGGTATTTACTGATTATCTCACAGTCTTTTATATCTTTTGTGAGAATCCCACCCGATAACACGATGGGTGCAACCACCTTCCCCAAATCAAGCCCGTCACTGTAAAAGTCGGGGCTCATGAGAAGTATGTCAATTTTAGCTGTTTTATTGAAAAAATCATTAAAGGTATCCTCATAGGAAAAAGCCTGGACATAAAACCTGTTATTGTATTTTGAATAAATGAAGTCAACCACACTATCAAGATAAGCCCTATCTTTGTCAGCAATTACAAGATGAATTACCGCCATCGATTTACCCCCATTTTATTACTTGTTAATAACCAACGCGCTCCGCCGCAATACAAAGTTTAACTCATTTTGCATTCCATATTTTGAATTCTGCATTTCAAACATATTGTATTCATACATTAGTAGAAGCTTATATATAAATTAAGGCAAAAAATATCAAGATAGGATATATTATAATATAAAATATTACAAAATCCAATATATTTCAATATTTTTTTTGTTAAATTTAAATTGCAAGTTTAATTGCCTTACAAAATCTTACAGAACCCTG
>NZ_DAORXT010000088.1:0-11608 GCF_035371925.1 Acetivibrio sp.
TTAGCGTGGTTATGGGCTCTTTTTCCCTCTTCTAACTGCAAAATTCAGGATTTTACAGCAACATTTTGTTGCTGTCAATAAAAAAATCAACAATTTGTTAACATTTTGTTGCTTTATTTTTATATTTGTGAGAAAATAGTGTCAAATAGTCTCGAGGTGATATGGGAATGGCTTTTGCAGCAATGCTTAAACAACTTAGGGAAGAAAAGCGGCTTTCGCAAAAAGATATCGCTGATTATTTAGGCATTACTCGACAGGCTGTGGCGTCGTATGAGCTTGCTAAAAGGGAACCGGACTATGAAGTTCTAAAAAAGCTTGCAGATTATTTTGATGTGTCAATCGATTATTTACTGGGGAGGTCCAATTGCAGGGATGTCAATGCGATAACTATAGGGAAAAATATCGATTTAATAAGGGGAAATCTTACATACAAGGAACTATCAGAAGATATTAGTGCTAAATTGGGAGCGTTGATTTTTCCGGATATGCTTGAATTATATGCCCGTGGTGAAAGAATGCCCTTTGTCGGAACAATAAAAATTCTTGCAAAATATGCGCAGGTAAGGGATTCTTTTTTTTACACCTATAACACGCCCGAAACTTATGAAAGGGAAAAAGAGTTATATAGGCTTGAGATGAACCAGCAAAAAATGACCGAGGATTTTGAAGAAACCAGAGGCATTCTTGATTTTACCGATGATGTGGAAATCAAGAAATGGATTCTAAAGGAGAGTAATCTGCCTTACATAAAGCTGGCAAAAGAAATTCAGGATGCCGGTCTTCCGGTGGAAGTTTTCAGACCTCTCATAAATTCAATTAAAAATAATAGCAAGTCAAATGAAGAGTAATTACAATGCACTTCGGTAAAATTTTGTATCACTGTGTAAAATTTTAATTTGATGGTTTGTGGCTCATTACGCCAATTTTGGAGATATTTCGAAAGCTGCTACCATGTTGCGGAGAGTATTATGTGAAATTATTTTCGCCATATTCCAATTAAATTTTATTATGGACATTATTTCTTATGTGTTGTAAAATAAACCGTAATGAAATTTAAATATGGTTTAAGGAGTTGATGCAAGTGCTGGAGCTTGAGCAAATTAAGCTTGAAGTAGATGATTTTAAAGATAATTTGGACGAAATGGGGAAATCTCTTTGACATCGCCAGTATGAGCAACCAAATTGAGGAACTTGAACAGAAAGCGTCAGAACCTGATTTTTGGAACGATACCGAGAATTCTCAGAAAGTTTTGCAAAAGATAAAGACTCTAAAAGACAAGCTGGAAAGATATAATAAGCTGGTGGCGCAGTGGGAAGATTTGAATACCCTGTGCGAGCTTGGAATTGAAGAGCAGGATGAAAGTGTGATACCCGAGGCGGAGGAGGGTTTTAAGGTCTTTAAAAAGGAATTTGAGGCTTTAAAACTTGAGACACTTCTTACCGGGCAGTATGATAAAAATAATGCAATTCTGACCTTGCATGCCGGTGCGGGAGGTACTGAAGCACAAGACTGGGTGCAGATGCTTCTTAGAATGTATACCCGCTGGGCAGAGAAAAAAGGATTTACAGTAAAGATATTGGATTATCTTGACGGAGAGGAAGCAGGCATTAAAAGCGTTACTTTCGAAGTTATTGGAGAAAACGCCTACGGCTTTTTAAAGTCGGAAAAGGGAGTGCACCGCCTTGTTAGAATTTCTCCCTTTGATGCTTCGGGAAGGAGGCATACATCTTTTGCTTCCTTGGATGTTATGCCGGAATTGAGTGATGATATTGAAGTAAATATAAATCCCGATGACCTTCGTATTGATACCTACCGTTCCAGCGGTGCCGGAGGTCAGCATATAAACAAAACCGAATCGGCCGTAAGAATTACCCACATACCTACGGGTATAGTGGTTTCCTGTCAGAGTGAACGTTCTCAGTTCCAAAACAAGGATACTGCTATGAAAATGCTGAAATCAAAGCTTATGGAGCTTAAAGAACGGGAGAACAAGGAAAAGATAGAGGACCTTAAGGGAATACAGTTGGAGATAGCATGGGGGAGCCAGATAAGATCCTATGTCTTCTGTCCGTATACCCTTGTAAAAGACCACAGGACCAATTATGAAGAAATAAATGTGGATACTGTTATGGATGGAGAATTGGATGGATTTATAAATTCTTACCTTGCAAGTATATCAAAGAAACAGCAATAAAGATAAAGAAAAAATGGCCTATATATAAAAGTCTGCGGCTTTAAAAAAAGAGCAGACTTTTGTTTTGGCCTTTTGAAATTAAATAAAAGAGGATTTTATTTAAGATGCTTCTTTAGCTTCGGCAGAAGATACGAAACTTATGGTGTTTATGCTGTCAAGGTAGGGATCAATTTTTAGCAAAAAGTATCCCGATTTGCTTTCGTATTTTGCGAATACATTGATGAAATAAGCTTCATATCTGTTTTTGCTCAAATATTTTTTTGAATGGTTGTATTCTTTCGGAAACTGTATATCCACGTCGGTCAGAAGATAGTTTTTAAGGTAAGAAGTACACTTGTCTTTAAGCTCCAAGTAAGTGTAGTTTCTTGCCAGGCGGACATCAAAGCCGTTTTCCGACGGCAATACGTCAATAAAGTAGCTTTTTTCGGCAACGGGCAAACCGACACCATCCGAGTACCGAACTGTTATTGTCATATTGCTATAGTCGGGTGTAATACGGTAAATCAACTTATTTGCGTACATTTCCTTAAGTTTTTCCTCTGAGGATTTTACAGCATCCTTTTGAAGTACTGCACTTATGATTTCGAAGTTTTTGCTTTCATAGTCAAACTTTAATCTATATGTTCCGGCTTCTTTGCAGTTACTTATCCGGACAAGAATATCATCATTTGAATCCAAGGTTCTTGCATGGGTAATGGTTGTTGACCTTCCGAGAATCAGTTTAAAGCAGTTCTCCAGAAAAACTACTTTACGGTTTCGGGTCTCACCCATAGACTTTCTTTCCAAATATTCCTTTGTCTCTTCTAGAGTAAAGGATTCTACAATGGCGTTTAGATTCCGGCCAAGTTCTTTGTCTATAAGGCTTCCGTCAGAGAATAAATAGTCACTTATCGATAAGAACAAAGAGTAAATTTTGCCGTTTCTTATTATGTCGACGGAATAGCCAAGTTTGTGCCTTTGGCCTTCATCCAGAAAATTTATCAATCTGTAAATATATATAATGTCATTTTCAACTTTTGAGCTTACGCTTAATATTTTTGTGTTTTTAGTCCCGAAAGGGGCATAATAGTTTGTAGAATAATATATATAATCTAAATTGTTTCCGCTAAAAAGTCTTAGTAATTCTTCGGTAGAGGCATCAATCAAACATTCGGACTCATTGATGCATATATCAAGAGGACCGGAGTATTCGGGGCATACTATGGAAAATCTGTCGAAATTAATGTCTGAGGATTCGTTCCTAAGCTCCCAAGTATCCGGATAAGAGAAGGAATATCCTTCATGTTCATTAAGATATTTTTTAAAGCTGCTTTCTAATGCAAAAACATTTGCCTTATCATTTGCTTTATCATTTACTTTAGATTTTGTAAACTCTATCGATTCAACAATTTTCAAAAACTCGCCGACTATATCGTCGGAAGGTTTGCTTAACCTGCTGTTTAGCTCGATTTTATAAAGTTTTGAGTTGTGTATCGTATAATAGCCCTGAATGTAATATAAATCCGGACCGTTTTTCATTTCATATTTTATGTAATGAAAATTCTTGCCGGAAAGCAAGCGGGTTTCCGTCTTAATAGTTTCTGCTTTTACTGAAGGAGAGGACTTTACGAGCTTTATTTTGTCTTCTATACATGTATCGGGATTGTTTACCGATTCTACCGAAATTGATATTTGGTTGTTGTAATCAATTTTAAAACTTGTAAAGTCGAAGCTTTCCGTGATGCTGTTTTGCAAGTAGGGCACAAATGTTGACGGATATTGAACTTTGTAGTTTTGTTGCAAGTTCTGGTATTCGATGTATTCAATATTGTTGGCTGTGAGCGGCGGATAAATTCCCAAATTGGCTTCTTTTATGACTTTGCTGTCATTTAATACTTTCAGGGTGCTTTTATTGTCCGGTAAGTTTTGAATTTTAAGAGCATTGACAAGCTCTTTAACTTTGTTTATATTTTCTAAAGTCAAGAAGCCTCTTTTTCCGGATACGTTAATTGTATATATTGACATATCGGAATAGATTGGGATTGTTATCATAATATGGGTTTCCTCGAACGAAGAATATTTATCGCTTTTTATTATGTTGTACAGCACAATGTTGGAAAGCTGACCGTAAATATATTCACTATAGTCCGCAAAAACTTCCATATTGGATTCACTTAATGCTGCGTCGCTTCCTCCAAACAGAAAATCATTTTTGTATAGAGCCTGCATGGCTCTAAAATAGCTTTTTGTGTAATCGCTTATCGCATTAAAAATCTGTTCGTCGGAAGAGGCGTAATCATTGAGTATTAACCGCATGCCGGCAATAGATGTGCTGTCGAGCTTATCGCAGCTTATTGTATAGGTAAACTCTCCATTTTTGTCGACAAGCACAACGGTATTATCGCTAAAACTGTCGGAAGGTCCCGAAAGGTCAATGCTGCTATGGGATGGTATTTTTAGTAGATATCCGTGGGTAATGTTCTTGAAGGTTTTAAGGTCATGGTCCTTTAAAAAATATATAGAACCAGATTCTATATCATATTTTACAACCAAATTGAATTTTTCCTCTATAAACTCAAAAGGAAAATAGAATTTATCGTTTATTATTTGCGGTACGTTGGGATTGGAATTTGTCAGTGTAACTATGGAATAATCCAAAGGCTTTGCCGAATATGTACTTACCGTTTTTCCGTTATCAATGGAAAAAGTTTGTTTTAAAAAGTCTGTCTTAAGCTTCAAACCAAGTATTTGGGTTATTTCATCAGCTTCAAGATAATACTTGCCGTTTTGATTTACGACAGCATTCTTTAAAGTATGAATTTTTCCATTGTAATATAAATTGAAGCCGGTATCGGCCCTGGCAACGGAGAAACTCAACATAATTATCGCTGTCAGGACTATAAGCAATATCAAACCCTTTTTCATATACAACACTACCTCTTACCTTTGAGATTTATTTTCATTATATCAACCGAAAGATACTCAAAATACATATCCTCTACATTATGTATAATATCAAAAGTAAAAGACATATACAATAAATGTTGGCTCTTTGTAAAATAAGTGAAACAAATACTTAAAAAATATATTCAATGCTATTAATAAATTTTAGAAATTGTGGTATTATTCTATTGGTCCCTAATAAAAATGATATGGAACGTAGACCTAATATTTGGCCGTAAGGTGGTACGGATATGAACATTGGTATTGTCGGAGCAGGGAAAGTAGGCTGCGCTTTAGCCCAAGGACTTGAAAACAACGGCTTTAACATATCGGGAGTATACAGCCGAAGCGATGATTCACAGCAATATCTTTGCGCAAAAGTGGGAAAAACCTTTGAAAATAGTATTTCGGATACAGTCAAAAACTCAGAGCTGATATTTATTTCGGTATCTGATAACAATATAATAAAGGTTGCTGAGGAAATTGGCCGGAAAGTCGACAACGATATTATTCGAGCCAAGACTTTTATACATTTGAGTGGTGCGCTTACATCAAAAGCGTTAAGACCTCTTGAAAACTTAGGAGCGTATACTGCCTCTCTTCATCCTATTCAGTCCGTAGCGGACAAAGAAAAAGGATGGAAGAAGCTGTACAATATATTTTATGGATTCGAAGGCTGCAAAGAAGCTTTAGATTATGCCTTAAGTATCGTAAAATCCTTTGAAGGCAGATTAATAGAAATCAGAGAACAGTACAAAACTCTGTATCATGCTGCGGCATGCATTATATCCAATTATACGGTGACACTTTCCTATGCCGCCCATGAAATACTGGAGAGTATCGGATTTGACAGGGAAACTGCCAATGAGGCGTTTCTTCCGTTGATTAAGAACACAGTTGATAATATTGAGAGACTTGGAAGCGTGAATGCTCTTACGGGACCCATATCGCGAGGGGATTACAGTGTTGTTGGGGAGCATGTAAAAGAACTGGGCAAGCTGGACAAAGAACTTGAAAACATGTATAAAGTAATGGGAAGAAAGACTGTTGAGATTGCAAGAGAAAAGGGCACGCTTACAAATGAGGCAGCAAAAGAGCTTATGAAAATTTTATAATTGTGAAATCCTATACGTATGGAGATGTAGTTATGGAGATTGAATATCTTAGAAAAATATTGGAAGGTGTCAAAGACGGAGACATTGGAGTTGATGAGGCTTTGGCGGAGCTAAAAAGCCTTCCCTTTGAAGATTTGGGTTTTGCAAAAGTTGATGAGCACAGGAATATTCGCAACGGATACCCTGAGGTGATTTATTGTCAGGGAAAAACTGTTGAGCAGGTTAAAAAGATAGTTGAAAGACTGATGGAGAAAAATAATAATATTATGGCTACAAGGGCCGATATCAAGTACTTTGAAGCTATCAGGGAAATTACCGGGGATGCCGTATACCATGAAGAAGCCCGAATTGTGGTTGTAAACAAAAGGGACATAACCAGGGTAGATAAGGTGATTGCGGTTGTAACGGCAGGAACGGCAGATATTCCTGTGGCTGAAGAAGCCGCCGTTACCTGTGAGACAATGGGAAACAGGGTTGAGAGGGTTTATGATGTCGGCGTTGCAGGAATTCACAGGCTTTTTGCCCGGTTGGATGTGATTCGCACAGCAAATGTCCTCATAGTGGTAGCGGGAATGGAGGGAGCCTTGGCAAGCGTGGTGAGCGGACTTGTGGATAAGCCTGTAATAGCCGTTCCTACCAGTGTCGGGTATGGCGCGAATTTCGGAGGACTTTCCGCTCTTTTGACAATGCTGAACAGCTGTGCCGCCGGAATAGGTGTGGTGAACATCGATAACGGTTTTGGAGCGGGATTTTTGGCAAGTATGATAAATAAGCTTTAAGAAAGGAAAAGGATATGAGAATACTGTATTTTGACTGTTTTTCCGGAGCCAGCGGAGATATGATTTTAGGAGCCCTTTTGGACCTGGGGATTGATGTTGAGCTTTTTAAAAGGGAGCTTTTGGGATTAAATTTGGACGGTTTTGATATTGCTATAGAAAAGAAGATAATAAACTCAATAGCCGTAACCGATGTGAATGTTATTGTAAAAGAGGAACACAATCACCATACAGGACATCATCACCATTGTGAGCGAAATTTGGCCGACATTGAAAAGATAATTGACAACAGCAGCTTAAAAGAAGGCGTAAAAAGCCTTAGCAAGAAGATATTTGGGGAAATTGCCCGGGCAGAGGCCAAAGTCCACAACAAATCCATTGAAGATGTGCACTTTCATGAAGTTGGCGCCGTCGATTCCATCGTGGACATTGTAGGTACTGCAATTTGCCTGGATCTTTTAAATGTTGACAGAATATACTCATCACCAATGCATGACGGCACAGGCTTTATAGAATGCCGGCACGGAAAGTTGCCGGTTCCCGTTCCTGCGGTTTTGGAAATGCTTAAGGACAGCAATATACCGTACATAACCGAGGACGTAAACACAGAATTGGTGACTCCTACGGGTATCGGAATTATAAAGTGTGTGGCAAAGAAGTTTGGCCCCATGCCCCCAATGACTATTGAGAGTGTTGGATATGGAGCAGGGAAGAGACAGACGGGACGGTTTAATGCTTTAAGATGCATCTTGGGAAATGTAGAAGACAAAAAAATAATTGACGACGAGGTTTGTGTACTTGAGACCAATGTAGATGATATGAATCCGGAGATTCTTGGCTATGTTATGAACAGACTTTTTGAAAACGGCGCATTGGATGTGTTTTATACGTCCGCATACATGAAAAAGAACAGGCCGGGAGTCGTTTTGACAGTGCTGTCTGACAGGGAGCAGGAAGAAAAGCTTGTAAATATTATTCTCACAGAAACCACCACTTTGGGAGTCAGAAAGACCGTAGCCCAAAGATATATTTTGGAGAGGGAATCAAAGTATTTGGATACCGAGTTTGGGAAAATAAGAGTAAAGGAATCGGCGCTTGGCGATTACCGGAAGTATTCTCCGGAATTCGAGGACTGCAAAAAGGTGGCGCAGGAATTGAACATACCTTTAATGAAGGTATATGAAGCTGTAAATAAAGCTATTTTGACAGTTGAAGAAAGGAATGCAAATGCTTTACAATAAGTTTTCAACCTATTTGAAGGAAAAGTACGGTTCAAAGGTTTACAAGCTCCCTTTGAACCTGCCGGTCACATGTCCGAACCGTGACGGCAGGATAAGCGGCAGCGGATGTATATTTTGCGGAGAAGAGGGAGCCGGCTTTGAAAATCTGCCGAGCTTTCTCGAAATAAAAGAGCAGCTTAAGCTAAACTCCAAGTATATTGGAAAGAACTATAGCTCTGAGAAGTTTATTGCGTATTTTCAAAATTACTCAAATACTTATCTTCCTTTGGAGGACTTTAAAAAGTACATTAACGAAGCTTTGGCAGAGAACATTGTGGCTGTCTATATTTCCACCCGACCTGATTGTATCGAGGATTCGTACCTTTCTTTTTTAAAGGAGATAAAGCAGTCAAAAGGTGTGGATATTGTAATAGAGCTTGGGCTTCAGACGGTAAATTATCATACTTTGAAGTTTCTTAACCGAGGACACCTGCTTGCGGAGTTTATCGACGCCGTGCTCAGAATAAAGGCGTTTGGGCTGGAGTCTTGCGCCCATTACATATTGGATCTACCTATGGATTCAATGGATGATGTAATCGAAGGGGCAAGGATATTGTCAGCTTTAGGTGTAAGCCAGGTAAAATGCCATTCCCTTTATATTTTAAAAGATACGGTTTTGGGCGAAATGTACGAAAGGGGAGAGATACAGCCTGTAACAGTGGAAGAATATATCGAGAGGGCGGTATCGTTTCTTGAGTACTTAGACCCGTCTATCGTTGTACAAAGGTTAATAGGACGTGCGCCGGAAGAAAGAAGCCTGTTTTGTAATTGGGGTATGAGCTGGTGGAAAATACATGATGCTATTGAGCGGAAAATGATTGAGGAAAACAGGTATCAGGGAAAGAAGTTTGATTATTTAAACGGAAAGGCCTTAAGCGGTATAAGCGAAAAAACATAACAAAGGGAAATAAAAAAGGCCTCCGTCAAAAACAGCAAACAAGAGACCGTTTATATATAGTGACAGTTATAAAATAATTACAGCCGTAAAATTATTTCTTATTTTTCAGGTATTCATCGATAGCTTTTGCAGCCTTTTTGCCGGCTCCCATAGCCAGAATAACGGTTGCAGCACCGGTTACTGCGTCTCCGCCGGCGTATACACCTTCGATATTGGTGGCACCGGTGTTTTCATCTGCAATGATTCCGCCCCATTTTTGAGTGTCCAGACCCGGCGTTGTTGAGGTAATCAACGGGTTTGGGGTCTGACCGATGGCGATAATAACCGTTTCTACATCGATAATATGTTCGGAGCCTTCCTTTACCACAGGTTTTCTTCGACCCGATGCATCTGGTTCGCCCAGCTCCATTTCCACGCATTCAATCCCCTTTACCCAGCCGTCGTCCGTACCTAGAATTCTTGTGGGGTTTGTAAGAAGCTTGAACAAAATGCCCTCTTCCTTTGCATGATGAATCTCTTCAAGCCTTGCAGGCATTTCTGCTTCCGAACGCCTGTAAACTATATAAACGTTTTCGGCACCAAGTCTCTTGGCGCTTCTTGCAGCATCCATTGCAACATTTCCGCCGCCAACAACAGCAACATTTTTTCCTACTTTAACCGGAGTGTCCCAATTGGGAAATTCATAAGCCTTCATAAGATTTATTCTGGTGAGGAATTCGTTTGCCGAATAAACTCCGTTGAGGTTTTCGCCGGGGATTTTCATAAATGACGGCAATCCTGCTCCGGAGCCGATAAATACGGCATCAAATCCTTCCGCTTTAAGCTCGTCAATGGAGTAGACCTTTCCTATGACCATGTTGGTTTTGATTTCCACACCCAGCTGCTTTATGGTTTCGATTTCATCCTGAACCAGCTTTTTTGGAAGCCTGAATTCCGGAATACCGTACATCAATACTCCGCCCGGTACGTGAAAAGCTTCGAAGATTGTTACCTCATAACCCAGTTTTGCCAGGTCGCTTGCACAGGTAAGACTTGCAGGACCGGAACCGATTACGGCCACTTTTTTGCCGTTCTTTTCGGGCTTTTCGTAAGAAGCGGTACCGTTTTTCATATGCCAGTCGGCCGCAAACCTTTCAAGCCTTCCTATGGCAACGGGCTCACCTTTTTTACCCCTGACACAAAACTTTTCGCATTGACTTTCCTGGGGACAGACTCTTCCGCAGATGGCTGGGAGGTTGTTGGTTTCTTTAATTTTATTGTAGGCTTCCTCAAATTTTCCTTCGGCAATCAGCTGTACAAACTCCGGAATTTTTACGTTTACAGGACAGCCGTCCACACAAGGTTTGTGCTTGCAGTTAAGGCACCTTTGGGCTTCTTCCATTGCCATTTGCTCGGTGTATCCCAAGGCAACCTCCAAAAAGTTTTTGCTTCTGACATTAGGGTCCTGCTCAGGCATGGGAACTTTTTTAAGTGACATGTTAGGCATTTTTCTCTCCCCCCAATCTGCAAATATGCTTTTCCATGGCCAGGGTTTCTTCTTTTTTATACATGGCCTGCCTTCTCATTGCTTCGTCAAAATCCACCAGATGTCCGTCAAAGTCGGGTCCGTCCACGCATGCAAACTTGGTTTCACCGCCTACGGTTACTCTGCAGCCTCCGCACATACCGGTGCCGTCAATCATAACGGGATTCATGCTTACAATAGTTTTTATTCCGTAGGGTTTTGTGAGGTTGCTGATAACCTTCATCATTATCAATGGGCCGATAGCAATAACCAAATCGTAGTTATTTCCTTCTTCAATAAGGTTCTTTAATACATCGCTTACAAAGCCTTTATTGCCGTTCGAACCGTCGTCGGTAGTTATAAAAAGCTTGTCGCTTACCGCTCTCATTTCATCCTCAAGAATTATCAGGTCCTTGTTTCTAAAGCCAGCTATCGAATGAACCTCTACTCCCATAAAGTGAAGTTTTTTGGCCTGGGGATATGCTATTGCTGTTCCGAGGCCTCCGCCTATTACAGCTGCTTTTTTTACATTTTCAAAATGGGATGCTTTTCCCAGGGGGCCTGCAAAATCCAACAGCTCGTCTCCTTCTTCAAGAGCTCCTAATGCTTTGGTGGTCTTGCCAACTTCCTGAAATATTATCGTTACCGTACCTTTTGTGCGGTCAAAGTCAGCTATTGTGAGTGGAATTCTCTCACCGTTTTCATCAACCCTCAGAATTATAAACTGTCCGGGTTCTGCCTTTTTTGCTATATGTGGAGCCGATATTTCCATTAACTTAACCTGTGGGTTAAGAACCTTCTTTTTAACTATTTTAAACATGGTTTGGGCCTTCCTTTCTCAATCGTAAGGTCATTTTCATTTTAACTTTTGATGCTCTTTAAGTCAATTACAATATATAAGTAGTGTTTTTATTATAT
>NZ_DAORXT010000089.1:0-11297 GCF_035371925.1 Acetivibrio sp.
CTGGCATCTTCTTTTTCAAAGATCATTTTGTTTCATTACAGGAATGCTCCATTCTTTATTAAAGTAAATATCATTCATTGGTTTTTCAAATGCTTTAATAACATGGGCAATCCGTTCTCGGTTATTTTTCAATTTACATTTATAGAAATTGATTTTAAAGTAAAAAATAGCATTTTCAATTCGACGATAGGAATATATAGAATCTTCAAGACCGAGCAATTCTCTAATTTGATTTAAATTGAACATTATTTCTTCGCCTAGTTCAATTTGGTGCCTTCCCAGAAATAAAATAACAGTTAAAGTTTTTAAATTGAAATTATTTGCATCAATCAAGATATTACTTTTGTCCCACACTTTTTTAAAAAAAGTTTCAAATTTTGTACTATCCATAGTAAACACCCTTCCAAATTAAATAAGACATATTATATCATAAAAAAATAAGGGCTTTTTTTAATATAAAATGGTATTCTATTTTCTCTTAGAAGAACAAACTCGCAAGTAAAATAAAAATACTATCAAAAATACAAGCAAATGACTAGTTTGATATCATTCTCTGGATTTTCGTGTTATTCTAAAAAAAATTTTTTAGTTAAAAAATAAAATAAATAGTCCTTATCCATCAGGTAAGAACCTTTTCATTTTGCAGTACTTTTTTTAAGAAATACTTGAATTTAAATTCCTCATATGTTTTATCAAAGTTTTTGATTATTTCATCCAGCGTTATATTTTCCGATACTTGCTCAGTTTCCTCTAAACATTCATCAATAAGTTCTTCAATGAATTCATCATTACTCTTATCTCTGGTAGCATCCAATTCTTTTATATAATTCCGAAACCTGCTGCTCACATGACTTGATTCTATATCCTTTAGGTATTCTTCTACATCGCCATAATGCTGTTCTAATATATTCAATTCCTTCCCCTTTGTTTTGAGGTAGTTATTAAATTCTTTGAAATCCTGAACTCCAAGAATCTTGCAAAGCCCTACAGTACTGGAATACTGATTATATTCAATTTCTTTAATTTCTAATTTTTTTGGTCCATATCTTGCATTACTGATAGTGTTTATTACAATCCTTGAATAAACTTTTTCAAGTAGTTGTCTTTTTTGCAATAGTGGTAATGAAGAAAAATAGTCTTCTATATTGTCAAACTGTTCTTGTTCCCGACTTTCCTTTAACAGGGCTTCTTTACGTCTTTCTGCTTGTTTGATATTATTTTGCTGTTCCGTTATTAGTTGTTGAACTTTTGCAATATCAATTTCTGTGTCATTTATCATTTTCTGAAGCCTTTCATATTTAAAGGTTCCAGAATCCTCTAATAGTTGGCGTTCAATCAAAGTATCCAACTTTGATACTAACCTAGTTTTATTTTTCTCAAGTATCTTTATTTCATCTTTAATTTTGGCAATCTCCTTATCAAAAAGCATTTGTTCATCAGTTCCGTATTTCTCGTAAATATATTGCTGATATTCTTTAACTAACATAAATGCTTCTTTAAGTCGCTTAAAAAAATCTTCTTTTATCAGATTAAACGCTCGCTCTTCTTGTACTGAATAATAGCCATCGCAGTAGTTCCGACCCGCATTAAAACTATTGCATTTATAATATACTTTTGCTTTACCTCTTTTTCCATTGGCCAATTTAGGTGCTGGCTGTAGAGAGGATGTCATTCTTCCGCCACATCCAGGACATCTTAAAATATTTATAAACATTTTTTTATTTGCATCGTCAAACTGCTGTTTTGTAATCCCACGCATGGCATCTGCTGTATTTTCATTTACTCTAACTTTTCTTCTGCTGCGTAAACGCTCTAATGCTTCAAGAAAAACATCTTCCGGAATTATTGCTTGATGGTTTCCTAAAGGCAAATCATAAAAGTTTACATCAAATATAGTTTTCTTTTCCCAAACCCGCACACCTTCTTCTGTTTTTTTCTTCTGCCTACGTTTTGCCCAAAAAAGTCTCGAACAATATACAGGATTTTCTAAAATTTTTTGAACAGTTGCAGTTGCAAATTGTTTTCCCGCTCTTGTTTTATAACCATGTAAATTTAGGTGCTGGGCTACATTTTTTATACTATACTTTTCTCTAACAAACAAAGTAAAAATCAATTCTACTATAGGTTTTTCTTCTTCATTTACAATAAGCCTCTTCTTTATATCTCTTTTCTTTGTTTTGCTGTTTTGATTTTCTTGAAAGTTATTTTCTTGCTTTACTGAATAATACTCATATTTGTATCCATAGGGAGGCGGCCCTCCAAAATAATTCCCCGCTTCTACAGATTTACTCATGCCGTCAATTACCCTTTCCCTAAGTTGGTCAATAAATAACTCATTGAGCATGCTGTAGATACTTACCATAATTTTTGCATTTTGCCCATTTATATCCCCATTAAAAGCGCCATCGCAGGTGTAAAGTCTTAAATTATTTTCCTTCAATAATTTGAAAATCTGAAGTGTATGGCTGATACTTCTACTGATACGGCTTAAATCATAGCAGCAAATACCATCATACTGCCCTTTTTCTAACTTATCCAACAGTTCTTTTAATTGGTCTCTCTCTAGTATAGTTGTTCCAGATATTCCAGCATCACAATAGAAATCAATATCTGCATCATTATATCCTTTGCTTTTTAAAAGAAAAATGCATCTCTCTTTTTGCACATCCAAGGAATAAGCATCATCTGCAGCCTGTCGTGCCGATGAAACCCTTGTATATACTGCAATTTTACCCATAACAACATGCCTCCTTCCTGCGCTTCTCTTCTGTTCTTAGCATAACACATGAAAAGCACGGGTAATTTGGAGTCATGTATTCGGTAAATCACGGCTCACCGTTAATAATTTTAAACGACCTGTACAACTGTTCGAGAAGTATCAATCTTGTCAATTGATGCGGAAATGTCATATCCGAAAGGGAAAGCCTAAAGTCCGCAATATTAAGAAGCTCTTTGTCTATCCCCAATGACCCTCCGATTACAAAAGTGATATTGGATTTGCCAGAAATAAAAAATGACTCTATCTTGCGGGCCAATTCCTCTGAAGTCACCTTTTTGCCGCGAACATCCAGGACAATAAGGGTGGAACCTTCTTTAATCCTCTTAATAATCCTTTCGGCCTCTCGTTTTTTTACCTGTTCCTCCTGCAGGCTGCTAAGGTTTTCCGGCGCCTGCTCGTCATCAACTTCAATTATTTCCAGATTACAAAACCTGGAAAGTCTTTTGCTATACTCATTTATTCCTTCTTTCAAATACTTTTCCTTTATCTTTCCTACTCCAATTACTGTGATTTTCATTTCCTTATGCTGCTCCGTTTTAAATTTCTACCACTTGACCGACTCTGTCCCTTAAAGCCACGGAAAGCCTTATATCCCTTTCTATATCTATGTTCTTCTCTTTCAGTATGTTGCGCACAGTCTCATAGGCCAGCTCCGGAAAATTGTTTTCCTTGCTCAAATGCCCCAACAAGAAACACTTTGTCCCCTTCTGCGCAAGATGCGCCACTACTTTTCCCGCCATTTCATTGGACAGATGGCCCCTGTCCCCCAATATTCTCTTCTTGAGGTGCCAAGGGTACGGACCTACCATCAACATTTCTATGTCGTGATTTGACTCTATAAGCAAAAGATCGCTTCCCTCGATACATTCCAAAAGTTTATTATTCATATGCCCAATGTCCGTAGCCGTAGTTATCTTGTTGTTGCCCACGAAGAAGTTAAAACCCACAGGTTCCGCAGCATCATGGGGTATGGGAAAGGGGTTCACAAGCACATTCCCTATCTCAAATTCCCTTCCCGTGTTAAAATACATTTTATTCTTGGCATTTACCGGCCCTATAAGATTCTCCATAGCCGCCCACGTATTCTCGTTTGCATAAATCGGAACATCATACTTTCTTGAAATTATGCCTGCTCCTCTAATATGGTCACTGTGTTCGTGGGACACTAAAATAGCGCTTAATTCCGAGGGCTTTTCGCCAATTGAAACAAGCGCTTCTGTAATTTTTTTACCGCTAAGTCCAGCATCAATCAAAATTTTAGTTTTACCGGCCGCCAGGAAAACCGCATTGCCGCTGCTTCCGCTGTATAAGCTGCAAAATCTAATCATTTGTAATCTCCCAACTATTAATCCGTTCTGCTATTTTCTTACTATCTTTGCACCCAGCCTTTTTAGCTTTCCTTCGATATTCTCATAACCTCTGTCTATGTATTTTATATTATACACCTCAGTCTCGCCCTCTGCAACAAGTCCGGCTATAACCAAAGCCGCTCCGGCTCTTAAATCCGTAGCCCTGACAGGTGCTCCCGTGAGCTTTTCCACTCCCTCAAAAATTGCTATTCTGCCCTCAACTTTGATTTTAGCTCCCATTCTTTTAAGCTCATCCACATACTGAAACCTTGAATCCCAAATTCCTTCGGTTACAGTACTTGTTCCGTCGGCAAGGCAAAGCAAAACCGATGTCGGAGGATGCAGGTCGGTTGGAAATCCGGGATAAGGCAGTGTCTTGATATTTGCCCTTTCTATTTTGTCGGCACCGACAACCCTTACATAGTCTCCGCCTTCCTGAATCTTTACATTCATTTCAACAAGCTTTGCACTCAAAGACTCTATATGTCTCGGTATTATGTTTCTAACAGTTACATCTCCTTTTGTCGCAGCCGCGGCAACCATAAATGTTCCGGCCTCTATCATGTCGGGAATTATTGAATGGCATGCTCCTCCCGGCAAACCGTCAACACCCTTTATCTTTATAACATCGGTTCCCGCACCCTTTATATTGGCCCCCATAGCGTTGAGGAAATTGGCTACATCAACCACATGGGGCTCTTTCGAGGCGTTTTCAATAATTGTCGTCCCCTCAGCCTTTACAGCTGCGAGCATAATGTTAATTGTAGCCCCAACGCTTACCACATCCATGTATATCTGGCATCCAACCAACTTTTCGGCTTCCAGCCTTACAACACCATGATCTATTTTAACTTTTGCACCTAATGCCTCAAATCCTTTAATATGCTGATCTATAGGTCTAAATCCAAAATCGCATCCTCCCGGCAGCGAAACCTCGGCTTTTTTAAACCTGCCCAAAAGTGCTCCCATTAAGTAGTAAGATGCCCTTAAGCTTTTTACCATATCATAAGTAGCAGTATACGACTTTATATTCTGAGAATTTATTGAAAGGGTATCCTTGCTTTCAAAATTAACCCCAGCACCCAAGTCTTTTAATATGCTAATAAGTGTTTTTACATCGCTAATGTCAGGAATATTCTCTATCGTGCACTGTCCGTCAACCAGTATCGCTGCTGGAATAACTGCAACAACAGAATTCTTCGCTCCGCTTACGCTGACCTCACCTTCGAGAGGCCTTCCTCCCGCAATAACAAACTTTTCCAAGTAATACGCCCCCACTCGTATACTGTTTCAAAATCTATTTTCATATCTATCTTAGTCAATTATACTACTAAACAGTATCGTTTGCCTACTATAAATTTAAATAATTTATCTTTCGCATAGTTTTATTCTATTTCAGTTCCGTCATAGGCCCTGAAAAACTTGTTTTGCTTCTTTCCACTTTCCCTATACTCTATACGCCAAACAGGAATATCGTCCAGCTCCCTGCTTCCGTCATCCATTTTATGCTCTTTAAACCCCAAGTCAATCTTTGTAATGGTAATATTTTTTATACAATCATAATGGCGTATAAGCACTTGGTACAAAGGCATGACCTTTTTGCTGTTAATTATGCCGTTAACCTTTCTGTATCTTGCTGCAAGATATGTCATCCTGCCATCGACTAAATCTACAGTAATATAGTTTTCATGTACCAAAAAACTCTTATACTTTTGCTTGAAAATATATGTTTTGCGGTTGCCTTCTTCCTCAATCGTATCCAGGTGATAATCCGTTATCGGTATTCCCGTGCCTTTAAGCATATTTGACACAAAACTCAGCACACCATCTGCGCCATTTAAGCCCGGCACAAGACTATCAGGCTCGCTGTTCATGAAAATAAAGGAATAGTCGTCCGGAAAGCTTAGCTCTTTGCCATCATCCTCTATATCAAGCTCCCCCGACAAATTTTCATCATTCCCTGTATCCCCCACAAGATTTCCAATCACCCTTTTTTTATCAAATCCCTCGTCCAGATAAGTGAGTGTTCCCACACCTCCATTAAAATGCGGTATATCGCAGATTATGGCAACACCTCTTTCCGCCAAAGCCTGACGGGCATCATCAATTGTATCCTTTGTTATATTGTCGCTATTTAACGTATATATGAGAATAATACTCAAAAACACATTTAAAAGAAAAAACAGCATTATGAAAATATTCTTTGCTCTGGCCCAGTCCATATCTATCCTTCCTCCGGAGGTTTCTTTTGCATGGGAACAACATACCTTTTACCTTCCATCGTCTCAACTATCCAGACAGGCTCCAAGCTCTGACTGTCTGTGCTGAATTTAACCTCATATGTCATATTAATGTCTTTTACGGAAAAATCCTTTATGCTTATATCCTGATACAAATTGAATATGTCATCAAACAAACTTTCAAACTTGACGTTCAGCATGAGGTTCTCTTTACCCAACTTAAACTCTTTTAGTGCCCAGTAACAGCTCAAAATCCTCTGACTGTTTACATCCACTGTTATGGCATGGTTCAACTTGTTTTTATCCTTGTTGTTTACCGTATATTCATTAAACGAAACCTCCATGTCATTAAATTTATAATCAAAAGAAAATGTGTAATAATTGCTGTGCTCCTCAATTCCCGACAGGTAAACATCCACACCCGAGACCAACTTCTCCCTGCGATTGATAAATTCCAATGCTATCTTTAAAGCTTCAACTTTGCTGCCTTTTTCATAGCTATTAATTCCATGAAGATATTTATACTCCAAAAGACCGTCTCTGTAAATTCTATACATGTTACTTAAGTTTTGAAATACAACGGTTTTATTATAGACATCTATACTCCTTATGTAATCGTCCTCATCCTCTCCAAGGATGATTCTTGCAATATCATTAAGGTCCTGACTGCTGTTTGGCTGCTGGATGTTTCGTATCAGCTCCGGAACGTTGCAAACAAGATTCTTGTAATTTCTGTATTTTCTCCCCTGGGCAACTATCAGGACATCGGGACTTAGGTATTGATAAACATAGTTTGTCACATATTCCTTGATAACACTGTAGCCCTCAATATCGTCCTCGTAGAGATTGGCTATAATGTCATCATAGTCGTCTATTGACAAACCTTTTGTCACAAAGGGAACCACATACTTATTTACCTTGTCGCCGTCAAATACATATATTGTAAGATTTTTGTTTATATTTTCCGATGGGAGAATTGCCATTTTATAGATACCTTCAGATTTGAACCCCGATACCCATCTTTCATTAAGAAATGCTGCTAAAAGCTCAGAGTTTATACAGGTTTTAAATTCAAAAATGAAGGATTTTCTTAAAACCACGTCACCCCAAAATTCCTTGCCGTACTCCCCTTTTGATACCACCCCTCTATCGGTCAGCAGATATTTTATATATGCCTGGGCATCATTCCACAACGGCTTATAGTATTCATGATTTTCTTTTATCACCCAATGGGGATTTTCAAACCCTTCGGAAACCACAACTCTATATGGCTTGAAAGCATCTCCGATATCATACTCCGTTTCTGCCTGAGATTTATTAAAAAAACCCCATAAAAAATTAGTAGGCACTCCTCGATTTTGATAATACCAAAGGATACCTACCTGTATAAAGCTCGTTATTACCAATAAAAACAGTATGTACAACTTTACTCTTTCACGGCCAAACCATTTCATTCAAATCCCAGACCTTTATGCTCCGAATAAATTATCCAACATATCTGTAATTCTAAGAAATCCGTTCTTGATTGCCTCTTTAACACTTCTATCCAATAAAGTTACTGTAAAAGTATTTACCTGCAAATTCTCTCCTAAAACCAATTCTGCATTGTCCTTCTTTGTATTACCCTGATATGCTACAATTCTTATTTTGTTGGCTCCTTTCTTCGGAAGCTCTATCTCCTTCATAAAGAACCCCGAAGCTCCTATCACCCATGTGTCTTCTCCGTCCAAATCCTTGTAAGGTTCGAACGTTTCAGTTTTTTCATTGTACATAAGAAGCTTTACCGTTATGTTCTGCTTGTCTGAGTTGCCGCAAATTACATAAGACTCTTTAAAAGTAGTCTCATCGCCCTCGGGACGGGTAATCTTAACAAGAAATTGTTTGGTATCCTCAGTCTTCTTATCGGATATCAAATCAACTTTCTCGTCTGCAAATACCGTCATGCACATACTTATTAAAAACATAACCGTACAAAACAGAGTAATTATCTTTTTTGCCATAAAAAACACCTCATGATAGAGAAATAAAGACAAAATTAAACTTTATCTCCCCTAATACTAACTTAATTATACTATATTACTGTTACAAAATTATTACACAGCATTTAAGATTCAGTTACACACCGGCAGCTTTACAGTAACCTCTGTTCCCTTTCCAAGCTCACTTGTGACAGATATCGTGCCTTTATGAGCTTCTACGATTTCTTTTGCAATTGCCAAACCAAGACCCGTACCTCCCATTTCCCTTGAGCGGGCCTTGTCCGTTCTGTAAAACCTTTCAAATATTCTGTCAATGTCCTCCTTGGGAATTCCTATACCCGAGTCAGCCACTTTTACATAAACGTCACTGTACATCTTACCGATATAAACTGTAATTTTACCGCCTTCCGGAGTATACTTTATTGCATTGGTAAGAATATTCAAAACCACCTGCTCTATGCGGTCCTTGTCTGCAACAATCTCCATCGCCTCTCCAATGGTAAAACATTCGAGGGATTGCTTTTTCTCCTCAGATTCAAATTTAACCTTTTCCACACAGCTTTTTACCAAGGTTTCAAAGTTTATCTTTTGCATATCCCACTTCATTTGATTGTTATCGAGCCTCGAAAGCTGAAGAAGATCCTTCACAAGCCTTGTCATCCTGTCTGCTTCCGAATTAATAACACTTAGGAATTTCTCCGAAATTTCCCTGTTCTCCAAGGCTCCGTCCAACAATGTTTCCGCATAGCTCTTGATTGATGTCAAAGGCGTTCTTAGTTCATGGGAAACATTTGCAACAAATTCCTTGCGCATGTTTTCGAGCTTTTGCTGTTCGGTTATATCGTGAAGCACGGCAATTATACCGTCGGCATTGTTTTCCTCATCAGTAAAAAGAGCAAAATATATTTTTATATATTTTTCCCCAATATTAATACTTGCTTCTTTTGCATTGTATATTTCAAGGTACTTAACCTCTTCTATCGACACATCAAGATTGTACTTCTTTGAAAACCCGTTAAAGTCAAAATCAAATTCATCAATCTCCAATATCGCTTTTGCCACCGGATTTATATGAATTACCTGTCCATTTATATTGAACGCAATTACACCATCGGTCATATAGTTGAGAATGGTCTCAATCTTGCTTTTCTCCCTGGATATTTGATTTAAGGTGTTTTTAAGCTCCTTGCTCATAAAATTGAAAGCTTTTGTGAGCTTGCCTATTTCATCATCGGATTTGACTTCCATCACATGTCCGAAATCTCCTGCCGCCATTTCCCTTGCCTTGTGCACGAGGTTGACAATCGGAACGGTTATTGTTTTCGAGAGTGCATATCCAAAAATCAATGAAAATATGACAGCAATAAGAAAGCTCAGTTTTATTATATCATTAAAAGCTCCTATCGCTCCGGCCCACTCTTCCCGGTCATACCTGAAGTATAAAATATAATCTGTTTTACCAATTCGTCTTGCATAGTCAAAGAAGGCCTTGTCTCCAATTCTGATTAATTTTCCCTTATCCCCTTTACCACCTGCCAGTGCAGCAAGATAGTTTCTTGACTGTATTATATCCTCCCTCAGTGTTTCCCTGTAAGGTGATTTCACATCAGTGTATATTATTTCATTGGTGTTTTTGTCAATTATCGTAAATGTTCTGAAATTGTTTATAAAAAACAGGGACATAGCGTTCGCTTTGTTATTGGCGGTAAGGTATGAAACAATTTCCTCTTTTGTAGGCTTGTCTTCGTCATCTATTCCCCAATATTCAAAACCGTTTTCAATCCCTGCTTTAAAGGTATCATAAAAAAACAATTCCACAAAATAGTTCAACGATACACTTGCGGATACTGCCAACACCAATGCCAAAAGTATGAAAATAGTTACAAGTCTCCACTGAAGGCTCCTTAAAAACTGCAAACGCTTCAAAACCATATCCATCCTCACACAGTCAAAATTTCACTATTTTTTGACTCTCAATTTACTTTATTAAAGTAATACCCTACTCCCCTTTTTGTCATAATGTAACAGGGATTACTCGGATCCTTTTCAATCTTTTCTCTAACTCTTCTTACAGTAACATCCACCGTACGAACATCGCCGTAATATTCATAACCCCAAACCTTTTCCAAAAGGCTCTCCCTTGAAAATATCTGTCCCGGCTGCAGCGCAAGAAATTTAACCAGCTCAAATTCTCTTAGCGTCAGCTCGATTACCTCATCGTTTCTTCTTACCTCATAATGCTCAATATCTATTTCCAAATCGCCAAACTTTAAATAATTGCTTTGTTTCTTTTGGGTCTCCGCAGTTGAAGCAACTCTTCTTAAATTGGCCTTTACCCTTGCCATCAATTCCCTGGTGCTGAAAGGCTTTGTTATATAATCGTCCGCTCCAAGCTCCAACCCCAACACCTTGTCAACTTCTTCTTCCTTGGCAGTAATCATTATGATAGGAGTGGAAATGCTCTCTCTTAATTTGCGGCAAACGGTAAAGCCATCCAATTTGGGAAGCATTATATCCAAGAGTATCAGGTCCGGTTTTTCACTTAAGGCAAGCTCTATAGCCTGTTCGCCGTCATTTGCCTCAATCGTAGAAAAACCCTCTTTTGTTAAATTAAATTTTAGTATGTCAACTATATTTTTTTCGTCATCAACAACAAGGATTTTTGCACTCACAAAATACACTTCCTTTCATTGTAAAATCGCAAGACATCCACCATACCTTTCATTATATCATTAAAAATAAAAATAAGAACATATATTTTACGTCAATAACTCCAGTTTATTGAATTTTTATATCCTACAACCTGTTCTTCCTCAAATATTATAAAATATTGCTCAAATTATATTGATATTATTCCAATATGTGTTATAATAGAATAAGATGATTGTCCATTTTTCCTCGTTTCTTTTGCAGTTATAGTTTAAAAGAAAAATTACCAAAGGCAATAATA
>NZ_DAORXT010000090.1:0-11217 GCF_035371925.1 Acetivibrio sp.
CGTCCACTCCTTTTACCTCCTTAAAAGTAATTCGATATACAGTCTTTTTTTAAGATATACAAAAACAATAATTTTTAAAATTTATTGATAATATATTATTTAGATTGGCTTGAAAGCTCTACTTTTATTGAAGGTTTATGATGGAAGTGCAAGCTTATGCAATCTGACAATATAATTGAAACTATAATTGAAACTTTATAGTTTTATAAATATAATAAGTATATTAATAAACTTTTAATAAGGGAGGTTCACAATGAATTATAAAGCTGATATTGGTGTTTTTGGCGGTTCAGGTTTTTATTCTTTTTTAGAAAATGTTGAAGAAATAGAAATGGAAACTCCTTATGGAAAGCCCAGTGACAAAATAGCAATTGCAACCTACGAAGGAAAGAAAATTGCTTTTTTGCCCCGTCACGGCAAAAATCACCAATTCCCACCCCATATGATACCTTACAGAGCAAATCTCTATGCTATGAAAAAGCTTGGGGTAAAGAAAATACTGGCTCCCACATCTTCAGGCAGCCTTCGTCCTGAAATCAAGCCAGGGGATTTTGTCGTGTGCGATCAGTTTGTCGACAGGACAACAGGACGTAAAGACACCTTTTACGACGGACCTGTAACCAAGCATATAAGCTCTGCGCACCCTTACTGCCCTGAGCTTAGAAAAACTGCCATTGAAGTTGGAAAAGACCTGGGAATAACAATTCATGAAAAAGGTACTGTGGTTGTTATTCAGGGTCCAAGATTCTCCACTGTGGCAGAGAGCAGATGGTTCAACAAAATGGGCTGGGATGTAATTAATATGACACAGTATCCCGAGGTTTATCTGGCCAGAGAACTGGGAATCTGCTATGCCAACATATCTCTTATAACCGACTATGATGCGGGACTTGAAGGCCGTGATGATATTGCACCGGTTACTGAAGAAGCCGTGCTTAAAGTATTTGCGGAAAACAATGAAAAAGTTAAAAATATGCTTTTTGAAGTAATTAGAAGAATTGACCTTGAAAATGACAAGTGCACATGCTGCAATGTCGATTTAAGCGGCATAGACCTGTAATTTCAAAATAGTCTTGTTTTTAAATATTTTTTAATAAAGGAGAGCTCTATGAAACCGTTAGAGTATTGTGATGGAGTATTAAAACTGATAGATCAGACTTTGCTTCCGGGAGAGCAAAAGATTGTAGAACTAAAAAACTATGTTGAAGTGGCTGATGCAATAAAAAATATGATAGTAAGAGGCGCTCCTGCCATAGGTGTGACTGCCGCCTACGGTGTTGTAATAGCTTCAAAAGCTATAGACACCGATTCAAAAGAAGAATTTTTTATAGGTCTTAAAAAGGTGTGCGATATAATTAAAGGCACGCGTCCCACAGCTGTAAACCTTTTTTGGGCTGTTGACAGAGTATATAATAAAGCTTCGTCAAACCGGGACAAGTCCATTGAAGAAATTAAAAATATTATTGAAGAAGAAGCCTACCTTATGGAAAAAGAAGACATTGAATCCAACAAAAGCATAGGCCGTTTTGGCAATGAGCTTATAAAGGAAAACTGGACAATTCTTACCCACTGCAATGCCGGTGCTTTGGCAACTTGTGACTACGGCACTGCTTTGGGAGTTATCCGGGCGGCTCACGAGTCCGGGAAAAACATACAGGTTTTTGCGGATGAGACAAGGCCTTACCTTCAAGGAGCAAGACTTACCTCTTGGGAATTAATGCAGGACAATATCCCCGTAACGCTCATATGTGACAATATGGCAGGACATTTCATGAAAGAAGGGTTAATAGACTGTGTAATAGTTGGAGCTGACAGAATAGCTTTAAACGGTGACACTGCAAACAAAATCGGTACTTATTCGGTTGCGGTTTTGGCAAAAGAAAACAATATACCTTTTTATGTTGCCGCTCCCACATCAACTATTGACTTTTCCATAGAAACAGGAAATCAAATTCCCATAGAAGAACGAAGTCCCGATGAAATAACTCATATCAAAGGAATAAGAATAGCTCCGGAAGGTGTAAAAGTAAAAAATCCGGCCTTTGATGTAACGCCAAACAAATACATCTCAGCCATTATTACCGAAAAGGGAATTATTTATCCGCCATACAATGAAAACATAAAAAAATTCAGGTAAAATAAGTTTCCCTGATATTTAAAAGCCTCAAATCAAATTCAAGATTTGAGGCTTTATTTTGCTTTGCTTTACTTTATTCTTTATTTTCCTTCTGCATTTCCTTATATGCTTTTTTTATCATTTCAAAGCTCATCGGACTAATCACATGTTCTATACGGCAAGCATCTCCCTTTGCAATATCTTCATCCACACCCAATGAGATAAGATAGTCTGTCAGCACTTTGTGGCGCTCATAAATGCGCTCGGCAATCTCCATCCCTTTATCTGTCAATGTTATATATCCCGATTCGTCCATTGAGATGTACCCGTTTTCCCTAAGCTGCTTCATGGCATAGCTGATACTTGGCTTTGAGAAATTCATCTCATTAACTATATCAATAGACCTAACCTGCCCAATCCTATGACTTAGTATTAGAATAGTCTCAAGATAATTCTCAGCAGACTCCTGAATCTTCAATCTTATTTCACCACCTGACACGAGAAGACTACATTTTATATGTTACCACAAATCCGTGCTTTTAACAATAGAAATTGTGCAATATATACCATATCTGTGAATTGCAATTAAACTCTTTTCGCAAATTCCAATTACTAAAAAAATGATTAAAATATTCTTCAAGGTTATTGACAAATTAAGACTGCGTTGCTAAACTGAATGTAGATAGTCTTGACTAACTATATTTTTTTGGTTACAGGTTAGTCACATCTAACTTATTAATATAGAGTATATTTACTCCAAGAAAGGAGAAGGAATATGACTACTTTGCGAAATATCAAATGCGGTCAAACAGTTAAGGTTGTAAAGCTCCATGGAGAGGGTGCTTTAAAAAGACGCATTATGGATATGGGTATCACCAGAGGCTGCGAGGTTTATATCCGTAAAGTAGCCCCATTAGGCGATCCTATTCAGATAAACGTAAGAGGCTACGAGCTTAGTCTTAGAAAATCTGCAGCAGAAATGATAGAAGTAGAAAAACTATAGCTACATAGATTCTGCACGTAAGCAGCATTGTGTCACACGGTTAGTCAAAGCTAACCGGCTTTTTAAGGAGGTAATTTTATGTCGATAAAAATTGCTCTTACCGGAAATCCGAACTCCGGTAAGACTACTATGTTTAATGATCTGACGGGAAGCAACCAATATGTCGGCAACTGGCCCGGCGTTACTGTAGAAAAAAAGGAAGGGAGACTTAAAGGTCAAAAAGATGTTATTATAACTGACCTGCCAGGCATCTACTCTCTCTCCCCTTATACACCGGAGGAAATCGTTTCAAGAAACTATTTGATAAACGAAAAGCCTGATGCAATAATAAACATTGTTGACGGGACCAATATCGAAAGAAATTTATACCTTACCACACAGCTTACCGAAATGAGCATACCTGTGGTTATCGCACTTAATATGATTGATATTGTGCGCAAGAAAGGTGATAACATTGATATTGAAAAGCTTTCTCAAAAGTTCGGATGTGAAGTGGTTGAAACCTCCGCTTTAAAAGGTGTCGGCTCAGAAGAGGCAGTATCAAAAGCAATTGCACTTGCAGAGCAAAAAGCAAATACTCTTCCACCGCATAAGTTTTCAAAATCGGTTGAAGACTCATTATCAAAGATTGCTTCCTGCATTGAAAGCATTATCAGTCCGGATCTTCTGCGCTGGTACAGTATCAAGCTTTTTGAGAGAGACCAAATGGTATCGGAAGAGTTATCTTTGGATAACGACACCAAAGCCAAAATTGAAAGCATCATTGCCGAATGTGAAAAACAGCTTGATGATGACAGCGAAAGCATTATCACCAACGAAAGGTATAAATATATCGTTGATGCCATAAAGGACTGTTACGTAAAGAAAAATACTTCCCGGGATACGGTATCCGATAAAATAGACAAAATTGTTACAAATCGCTGGCTTGCATTTCCTGTTTTTGCCGCAGTTATATTCCTTGTCTATTTTATATCGGTCACCACTGTAGGAACTTGGGCAACAGATTGGGTAAATGACGTATTGTTTGGAGAAATTATTCCCCCTGCGGTGGAAGGGTTTTTAGAATCGGTTAACTGTGCAGATTGGCTGACATCTCTAATAATTGACGGTATAATCGGCGGTGTGGGTGCCGTACTTGGCTTTTTGCCTCAAATGATGGTATTGTTCCTGTGTCTTTCACTCCTTGAGGACTGTGGATACATGTCCCGTATCGCCTTTATTATGGATAGAGTATTCAGAAAATTCGGTCTTTCCGGAAAATCCTTCATTCCGATTATTATTGGAACAGGATGCGGCGTACCGGGTATTATGGCTTCAAGAACCATTGAAAGTGAAGAAGACCGTAAGCTGACCATTATGACTACAACGTTTATTCCCTGCTCCGCGAAGCTGCCGATTATTTCGCTCATAGCGGGAGCATTTTTCCCAGGTTCAATTTGGGTGGCTCCTTCTGTCTACTTTATCGGTATTGCCGCAATTATTTGCTCGGGAATAATTCTAAAGAAAACCAAAGCTTTATCAAGTAGCCCTGCACCTTTTGTTATGGAGCTTCCTGCTTACCACGTACCGAGAGCTAAAAACGTAGCTCTTCACATTTGGGATAAAACCAAATCCTTTATTAAAAAAGCAGGAACAATTATATTCTTGGCCAGCGGACTTGTATGGTTCCTGTCCAACTTCAACTGGCAGCTTAGAATGGTAGATGCTCCGAATTCAATCCTTGCAAACTTGGGAAGTATCGTTGCCCCTGTTTTCGTTCCTCTTGGCTGGGGAACTTGGGAAGCAGCTGTTGCAACACTCACAGGTCTTGTAGCAAAGGAAAATGTAGTTGGAACCCTCGGAGTTCTTTACGGACTCCAGGAAGTTGCTGAAGACGGTGTAGAAATCTGGGGCAGCCTGCAAGCTTCATTTACAGCACTTTCAGCGTATTCATTGCTTCTTTTCAATCTGCTCTGTGCCCCATGCTTTGCTGCTATTGGAGCTATCAGAAGAGAAATGAAAAGTGCAAAGTGGACTTTAATAGCAGTAGGATATCAAACAGTTTTGGCATATGCAGTTTCTCTGTGTGTATATCAGTTTGGTATGTTCTTTACGGGCAATGGATTTAACGTATTCACTGCCATTGCAATTATAGTTCTTATAGGATTTATTTACCTGCTTGTGCGCCGGCCTTATAACAAAGACGGAAAAAATTGCTCCGCCAAAGAGGTCGGAAATGCAGCGTTAGGAGGCGCTAAATTATGATTGAATTTATAACCGAAAACCTTGCAACTATTATAATAAGTGCTATCTTGTTAGCTTTAGGTGTTTTGGCAGTTTTAAAAATCAGAAAAGACAAGAAAAAGGGATCCTGCAGCTGCGGCTGTTCAGGATGCCCTCAATCGCAAATTTGTCATAAACAATAATCATGGCTTGTAAGAATAAATTAACGCTCACTTATATATTTATTATAATATTTATTCTTGCTTTTTGCTTCTTCTTTTTTGAAGCCACTCCTTAATTTTTAATTCATAACCGTTTGCGCTAGGATTATAGTAAATAGTCCCCTTCATCTCTTTAGGAAGATAATCCTGGTCAACAATATTGCCGGGGTAATCATGGGCGTATTTATAGCCCTTTCCGTATCCTAGCTCTTTCATTCCCGGTGTCACCGGATTTCTAAGGTGCATCGGGACTTCTCCTGTCCGCTTGTTTTTTACATCCTCTAAAGCACTATTGATTGCTGCATAGCATGAATTTGATTTCGGACTGGTGGCTACCATAACGGCAGCCTGAGACAAAATTATTCTTGCCTCAGGCATACCCACCATATGTACAGCCTGTGCCGCTGAAACTGCCAACTGCAAAGCAGCCGGATTTGCCATACCCACATCCTCAGATGCGCATATTATTATTCTGCGCGCCAAAAACATCGGATCTTCCCCGGCATACAATGCCCGTGCAAGATAAAACACTGCCGCATCCGGATCGCTTCCCCTCATGGACTTTATAAAGGCACTGATATTGTCATAATGCCCATCACCGGATTTGTCGTACCTTGCAGCCTTCTTTTGGACACATTCCTCAATCAGCTCCATGTCAATATGAAATTTACCGTCATTTCCAACAGGGGACGTCAAAACGGCAAGCTCTAGGGCATTTAAAGCTATTCTGGCGTCGCCGTCGCATATATCCGCCAAATAGTTTAGCGCATCCTCTTCTATTTCAATATCTACATTGCCCAGGCCACGTTCTTTGTCTTTTAAGGCATTTTGAATGATTTTCTTTATTGAGTCACTGCCGAGGGGCTTTAGCATAAATACCGAAGACCTTGAAATCAAAGCCTTGTTAACCTCGAAAAAAGGGTTTTCAGTAGTCGCTCCCACAAGAATAATTGTACCATCCTCCACATATGGAAGAAGTGCATCCTGCTGGGATTTATTAAACCTGTGAATTTCATCAATGAACAACACAGTCTTTCCCCTTGGATTTAATATCGGGTTCTGTGTATCCGACACAATCCTCTTTATATCCGCAACACCAGCAGTGACTGCATTAAGCTTTTCAAAATTGGCCTTGGTACTGTTGGCAATAATCCTTGCCAAAGAAGTCTTACCCGTTCCGGGAGGACCGTAAAGAATAATTGAGGAAATTCTGTCTGCTTTTATCATCCTGTTTAAAAGCTTTCCTTCACCGACTATTTCTTCCTGTCCGAAAAATTCTTCCAAGGTCCTAGGTCTCATCCTATAGGCCAGCGGCTCTTTTTTTACATCCATAACATCATCCTTTTAAAGCTTGTGGCAAGTTTAAACTAAAGCTTGTAAACCGTATCGGAAGACAATACCTTCACACCGGCTTTTTCAAGCATTTCCACAGCTTTTTCCGGATTGTCAATCCTAAATATAACAAGGGCTTCATTTTCTGCTTTTCCAACAAAAGCATACATATATTCAATTCCAATGGACTCCGCTTCCAAAGCCTTTAACGCTTTTGCCAGTCCTCCCGGCTCGTCGGGAACTGAAACAGCAATAACATCGCAACAGCTAACTGTAAATCCGTTATCCTTCAAAGCTTTTTCCGCAGTTTCCGGATCATTTACAATGAGTCTTAAAATTCCAAAATCAGTAGTGTCGGCTATTGACAGAGCGCTGATATCTATATTGCTTTCTGCAAGAATTTGTGTAACCTCAGCAAGTCTGCCGGATTTGTTCTCTAAAAACACGGAAATCTGTTTTACAAGCATGTCTTATCCCTCCATTTTTATTTTGGAATAATTACTATAAATAATTAGATTAGAACTTACGCTTGTCAATAACTCTCTTGGCTTTTCCTTCGCTTCTTTCAATAGTCTTTGGTTCAACAAGCTTCACTGTTGCACTTATTCCAAGGGTCTCCTCTATAGCCTTTCTTATTTTCTTTTCACTGTCTTCTATCTTCTTAACCTGGTCGGAGAACAGCTGCTGGTTCATTTCCACCCATATTTCCAATACATCCAGATTATCTATTCTATCCACTATCAACAGATAATGGGGAGCTGTATCTCCAAACTCAAGAAGAACGGATTCAATCTGTGACGGGAATACGTTTACACCTCTTATTGTAAGCATATCGTCAGTTCTTCCCGATACTTTGCTCATTCTGACAGTAGTTCTTCCGCATTCGCATTTTTCATAATTGAGGGAGGAAATATCCCTTGTTCTGTATCTTAACAGAGGAATTCCTTCCTTTGTAATTGTTGAGAACACCAGCTCACCTTTTGAGCCTGGAGGGAGCACTTCTTCAGTCACCGGGTCAATAATTTCAGGAATAAAATGGTCCTCCTGTACGTGAAGTCCGCACTTGCAGCAACATTCAGTGGAAACTCCGGGTCCGATTATTTCACTTAATCCATAAATATCTATGGCCATTATTCCGAGCCTTTCTTCTATCTCTTTTCTCATATTTTCAGACCATTGTTCAGCTCCAAAAACACCAGCTTTGAGCTTCAAGTCTTCTTTCTTGATTCCGAGCTCTTCCATTTCTTCTGCCATATACAAGGCATATGAAGGGGTACATGCCAAAATAGTAGTACCAAAATCCTTCATTATCTGAATCTGCCTTTTTGTATTTCCGCCGGAAATGGGTATAACCGATGCTCCAATCCTTTCGGCACCGTAGTGTATTCCCAATCCTCCGGTAAAAAGTCCGTATCCGTAGGCAACCTGAATAAGAGAGTGCTTATCCGCACCGGCAGAAACCAAGGTTCTTGCCGTGACCTCCGACCAAGTGTCAATGTCTTTTCTTGTGTAACCTACTACAGTCTGTTTTCCCGTCGTACCGGAAGAGGCATGAATTCTTACAATTTCACTTAGCGGAGCAGCAAACATTCCATAAGGATATGTATCTCTCAAATCGTCTTTGTAAGTGAAAGGAAGCTTCTTTAGGTCATCCAAGGTTTTAATATCTCCGGGTTCAATGCCCTTCTTCTGCATTTTTTCTCTATATGCCGGAACATTATGGTATATTCTCTTTACAGTTTCAATCAACCTTTCTGTTTGAAGCTTCTCCATCTCTTCTCTTGACATACATTCACATGAAGGATTCCAATACTGCATATAACTACCCCCTATACACTTTATAAATTTTATGGTAATTGCCTTGGGCATCACGCCCGAAGGTTTTATCAACAGTCCATTGTTATTTGGTTTTATCAACCTCTGCTGTAACCTTCTTCAAAAGCTTTTAGGTTTACATCGAGCACTTTTTGAGGAACAACTTCCCTCAAGGACTCAATCCATACTTCTTTATCAATATCCATTGTCTTTGCCAAAAGCCCTATCAAAACCGTATTAACTGCTTTTATATTTTTGCACTCTTTTGCTATCTTAAGAGCATCCAAGGAAATAACGTTTTTATAGTTTTCCCTAAGCACTTCCATTATATTTTCAGGGTATTTTTCTTTTCCTATAATAACGGGCATAGGATTGATTTTTTGCTCATTGACCAAAAGCTTGCCGTCTTCTTTTAAATAATCTGCCCATCTTAAAGCCTCAAGCATTTCAAAGGCAATAATTATGTCCGCCTCACCTCTTTCAATTATGGGAGAGTAAACCTTGTCGCCAATCTTTACATAAGTTACGACACTTCCTTCCCTCTGTGACATTCCGTGCACTTCGGAAACTTTAACGTCATAATTTTGCTTGAGTGCAACATTGCCGATAATCCTGCTTGCAAGCAATGTACCCTGTCCGCCTACTCCAACTATCATTATATTACATTTATCCATTATTATTCACCAGCCTTTTCAATTGCATCAAAGTTACATACTTTCGAACATAATCCGCAGCCCACACATAAAGCATCATTTATTTCTATATGATCCCCCATGTCAACAATGGCAGGACATCCTATTTTCATACACATCTTGCACTTTTTACACTTTTCAATAACTATCCTATGCGGACCTTCGAATTTTACATTTTTCAGCAGAGCACACGGTCTTTGAGAAATTATAACCGAAGGCTCATCAGCTTCAATTTCTTCCTTTAAGGTCTTTTCAAACTCTTTTAAGTTAAAGGGATCTACAACTTTGACTCTCTCAACACCAACAGCATTGCAGAGCTTTACAAGGTCCACCTGTTTTGTCGGCTCGCCCTTTATTGTAAAGCCGGTTGTCGGATTATGCTGATGACCTGTCATACCTGTAATGGAGTTGTCAAGTATTATTACTGTCGAATTTCCTTTATTATAAACCACGTCAACAAGCCCGGTTATTCCCGAATGCACAAATGTGGAATCTCCCAGTATCGCGACAGTTTTTTTGCCAAACTCCTTGCCCCTTGATTTTTCCATACCGTGAGCAGCGCCGATGCTTGCACCCATGCAAACACAGGTATCCATTGACTGGGTTGGCGGCAATGCTCCCAATGTGTAACATCCGATATCTCCGCTAACGGTAAGCTTTAGCTTGTTGAGAACATAAAACATTCCCCTGTGCGGACATCCTGGGCACATTACAGGAGGTCTTACCGGTGTGCTGATTCCCTCAATCTTCTTTCCACTGCTTAGCTTATTAAATACCTTTTCTCTGATAAGGTTGGCGCTGTATTCACCTATAACAGGCAATACATCCTTGCCTATAACCTTAATGCCCAATTTCTTTATATGGTCTTCAAAAAACGGCTCCAATTCTTCTATAACATATAATACTTTTACTTTCTCAGAAAACTCTTTGATTAATTTGTCCGGAAGTGGATAAATCATTCCAAGCTTAAGATATGAAACATCGCCGAAGGCTTCCCTTGCATACTGATATGCAATTCCGCTGGTTATAACGCCAATATCTGTACTTCCCCATTCAATTCTGTTTAAAGGAGTCGTATTGGAGAATTCGGCTAAAGCTGCCATTCTGTTTTCTACTGCAACATGCCTTTTGCGTGCCATTGCGGGCATCATGACGTACTTGTCGGGATCCTTTTTATATTCCCTAAGGGCTACCTCTTCCCTTTCTCCGATTTCAACAATGCTCTGAGAATGGGATATCCTTGTTGAAAGTCTGAAAATAACAGGAGTGTCAAACTTCTCGCTTATTTCAAAAGCCGCTTTTACATATTCTTTGCACTCGCTACTATCGGAAGGCTCAACCATAGGTACTTTTGAAGCTTTTGCGTACATTCTGCTGTCTTGCTCATTTTGTGAGCTATGCATTCCCGGGTCATCCGCAACCATGATGACAAGCCCCGCATTAACTCCCGTATAAGATGCAGTAAACAAAGGATCCGCCGCCACATTAAGCCCTACATGCTTCATTGAACAAATGGCTCTTCCTCCGGCAATTGCCGAACCTATGGCAACTTCAAGAGCAACCTTTTCATTTGGTGACCATTCGCAATACACTTCGTCGTATTTTGCTATATTTTCCGTTATTTCGGTACTTGGCGTCCCAGGATAAGCCGTTGCAACTCTGACTCCTGCCTCATAGGCTCCTCTGGCTACCGCTTCGTTTCCGAGCATCAACTTTTTCATCAACAATCCCCCATCTAATTTATAAATTATATTTAAATATATTAGAATAATATTATTTCTATCTTATCACATAATACAAGCATATTAAACCCTTTTATATTATCTTTTATTGTTT
>NZ_DAORXT010000091.1:0-11176 GCF_035371925.1 Acetivibrio sp.
TTAAAACAGGGTTCTGTAAGATTTTGTAAGGCAATTAAACTTGCAATTTAAAATACATTAACTTTTATTAAAATTGTACTTGACATTTTATTTGTCTATTGCTAAAATAGTAAAGCGTGCTGGACATGATTACTTTAGTTGCAGCACGATGAAAAGTGTTTTATATGGCGGCGTAGCTCAGTTGGCAAGAGCATACGGTTCATACCCGTAGTGTCGTTGGTTCGAATCCGACCGCCGCTACCATTATGTGGCCCATTGGTCAAGCGGTTAAGACACCGCCCTTTCACGGCGGTAACAGGGGTTCGAGTCCCCTATGGGTCACCATATTTTCGGGCGCTTAGCTCAGCTGGGAGAGCATCTGCCTTACAAGCAGGGGGTCATAGGTTCGAGCCCTATAGTGCCCACCACAACGGTTGTACAGTATTGTACAGCCGTTTTTATTTGGCCTCTTGGAATGAAATGAAAGAGGCAAAATCGAAGGGACTCGATGTCCCGAGCTTTTTTTATATGCATTGAAGCGGCCAAAAATTATTAATTAAAAAATATTTATTTTAAAATAAAAAGTTTTTGACGAAATGTTACATTATTATCTAGAAAATTTACTTTGATGAAAAGTTTCATTTATATTTCTAAAAGTTTATCTGATGTAATCCTCCGTTGTGTTTTGAGAATAGGTGTCAAATTAATTTTTAATTCTCTTTACCAAAATCGACATAGATTTTTTGGGCACTATTTTATAATCGGTTCTGCAAGCTACGCAAAAAAGTTTTTCACAAAAAAATATTTCGTATGGGGGTTACAAAAGATGAAGACGCAGATTGTTCAAAAAAACGATGTTTTGGAAAGGATGTATGGCAAAACAAGAGGAGGAATTTTATCCGGACTTACAGCTTCAAAAAGCAATATTGTATTCTTTTTGTTAAGTTTCCTTCTCGGAAGAGTATCTTTATTCGGAGGTCTTATGCCTTTCGGCCTTGCTTTTTATGCAGCGGCAATTACATCTAATGCAAACAGACTTGTAACGGCAGCAGCAGTGGTAATCGGAATGGCAACGGGCGGTGCCCGCAAAGAGCTTTATACGGCCTTGTCCTTTATGGTTCTTTTCACTGTACTTAGCAAACTATTGAAGAATTCAACGGAAAAAGAAGACCTTAAACATTCTGTAATGGGTCTAATATGTGTTGCTGTTCCGCAGATTATACTTGTGGGACTGCAAGGATTTTTAATGTATGATGCTCTAATGAGTTTGTTTAATAGTGTGCTGATATTCTCGATGATATACATATTTAGGCGCGCTGTGCCGCTTATAGAAGGAATAAAGAAAAAAAGAGCCTTGACAAACGAAGAAATGATAAGCGTTGCAATGATAGCGGCTGTTTCCTTGTCGGGGCTGGGAGGAATAAATATTTTCGGTGCATCTCTTTTAAATGTGTTGGGAATTTTTGCAGTACTTCTGTTGACCTTTGGAGCAGGCCCGGGTGTGGGAGCGGCTGTTGGTGTTATTGTGGGACTGGTAATTAATTTGAGCAGCCCTGCAACACCTGTGGTTATAGGTTCCTATGCCTTTTGCGGTTTGATGGCCGGTTTGTTTAGAAATCTTGGAAAGACCGGGACTGCCGTGGGCTTTGTACTTGCCAATGCGGTGCTGACTCTATACATAAACGGTTCAACGGAAGTGCTTATTCATATTAAGGATATAATTCCCGCCGCACTTATGTTTGTGGTTGTTCCTAAAAAAATCATGGAAGAGGTACTGGGCTCCTTTGCTTTAGAGGCAACAGATTCTAATGACAAGGCCTCTTACAGTCAGCGTTTAAAGGAACTTACGGTGGAAAGGCTCAGTAATTTCGCAAAAGCATTTCAGGAGCTTTCAAAAACCTTCAGTGAGATATCTCAAACCAAAATGGTTACCAATAAACAGGACATTTCATCCTTATTTGACAGGGTGGCGGACAAGGTGTGCAAGGATTGCAGTTTGTGCCTTCACTGCTGGGACAGGAATTTTTACAATACATATCAGGTGATGTTTAAAATAGTTGAGAATCTTGAGAGAAAGGGTTGGATTGACGAAAGCGATATACCGGATTATTTTATGGAAAGGTGCGAAAGAATAGGGGAGTTTGTAAGACAAGTAAACAGTGTATATGAGTTGTTTAAAGTCGATATGGTATGGAAGAACAGGGTGGGAGAAAGCCGAGGGCTAATATCTCAGCAACTGGACGGACTGTCGAAGGTTATAGCGAATCTGGCTGTTGAAATTGACAGTGAAGTCAAGTTCAGAACCGATATGGAGGATGCATTGCTGTCCGAACTTGGGAATAGGGGAATAAAGGCACATGATGTGGTGGTATATGAGAACAAATGGGGAAAATATGAAGTGACTATTTTTCATAAAGGCTGCGCCGGAGCAAATAAATGTCTTGATTTTATTGAAGAATTGGCATCCTCTGTCATGGGTAAGCGAATGATACGGGACAAAAACGAATGTATGCATAATCACAGGACAGGCATATGCAATCTCAAACTGGTGGAGGAAGAGGTTTTTAAGATAACAACAGGTATGGCAAGAAGCTCGAAATATGAAAATCAAATTTCCGGGGACAGTTATTCCTTTATGAACACCGGTGCGGGAAAATACATTTTGGCTTTGAGCGACGGTATGGGCACGGGACAGGCGGCATCAAGCCAGAGCAAGGTAGCTATAAGTCTTTTGGAGCAGTTTATGGAAACAGGCTTTGACCAGGATACTGCAATAAAGCTCATAAACTCAATACTTGTATTAAAGTCCGATGATGACTCTTTTGCGACCATTGACCTTTCGGCTGTAGATCTGTATGACGGAAAAATCGAGTTTGTAAAGATTGGTGCTGCTCCAACCTTTATAAAAAGGCAGGACAGGGTGGAAGTTGTAAGAACCGTATCTCTTCCGGCAGGGATACTCAGCAACATAGAAACGGAGCTGGTTTGCAAAAATGCAGACAACGGAGATTTTATAATCATGGTTACTGATGGAATTGTTGATTCCTTTAAGCTCGAAGAAGGAGGAGAACAGAATTTGATAAAATTCATCGAAGGCATTGACAGTATAAATCCCCAGGTAATTGCAGACCTTATATTGGCTGAGGCGCATTCGAAGTGTACAAACAAACCTGTGGACGATATGACTGTGCTGGTGGCAAAAGTATGGAAGCGATAATCAATATTTTTTAGTATAATTTACACTGATTTGAGAAAGACTATCTCTGAATACATATTTTCGGAGGAGTATTATGGTGTGTGATGACACAAAAAGAGTAGTTGTAATTCGAAATATAGCATCAAACTTTATTGAAGAGGCCATACTGATTTTAAAAGGCAATCCTGAAGAAAACGGAAGGAAATTTAAAAAGATTTTATCTAAAGATAGGGAAAAAATGAATGAGCACCTTTTGAAAGAAGCAGAAGAAATAATAAACAATTATATAAAAAGGTATGGCTCGCAAGTCGATTGCCGCACTGAAATAAAGTTAAAGCCGTGCCGTATGAAATTTCGGCTTCCCAATGTGGTAATAAACATGGCGTTAATTGGCAGTATTGCCTTGCTGGTTTTTTTGGTCTCAAGATTTTTATGATTTAATGTGAAAATGGTGTATAAAAAATATAATAGTGTAATGACCCGGGTAAGAATTTTGAGCTTCCAATTTCAGGATTGCTTTTACAGGTGCTGAGTTGTATTATTAAAAAAGAAGAAAAGATTAAGGGGTAGTTTCATTGTGCTGAGAAATAATTTATTGGATTTGCTTTTGTTTCCAAGGTCGTTTTATAAAAAGATATCGGATAACATTCAGACGCTGTACCCGGGTATTATACTGTTGGGTTTTATTGATGTAGGCTTTGCCCTCGGCACCGAACTATTTGGGTATTTCTTCGGGAAGACGCAATCGGCGCTGATATTTAATATTTCCCTTACTATTGGTTTTGTTCTTTTGATAGGCCTTATAGATGTGGTGTTTTTTGCGCTCCCGTTGTTTGATATATTTAAGTTTTTTAGAGTAAAGGAAAGAATAAAGAATTTAAACGGACAGCTAATAAAACTTATGAAAGTATATGTGGTTTCGCATTTTCCGGTGGTTCCGGTGAATGCTTTTTTCTATTGGCTTGTGCTTGGACCTTATGGCACGGAAACTCTGAGCCTTGCAGCCTATTTTGTTACATCCGTGATTACGCCGCTGTGGCATTCTGCGATTTTGTCGAGAGGTATAAATGCGATTTACGAGTTTGATGAAAGGCTTAAAACTTTGGTATTCTTTATTGCGTACTTATGGACAACCATGCTGGGATATGCTCTGGGATTTATGATAAGCAATTGGTTTTTTACGCTTTATAAGTGATTTTGACTGCTGTGGGACAAATTCATTTACATTTTAGTTGTAAATGACAGTTGTAAATAGACTAGAAATATACTATAATACTAAGATGACAGAATCTCATCAATGTCCCGGTAGTCTAATGGATAAGACGGTGGATTCCGGTTCCACTGATGCGGGTTCGATTCCTGCCCGGGACGCCAAATTCTCTAAAGCCATTAAAATTCAAAGTTTTAGAGAAGCTTACCCTCGACACAATCCTTAAAATGTGGTAAAATAGTATTAGTAGAAAGTACCCGCTTTGAATATAAGTTAATCGCTGTATTTTTCAGAATAGCTTACGATGTTGTGCATTTCAACAATGTATATTGGACAATCCAAACCAGAATTCAAGGGGGAGTTCTGATGATTAGTATTCAAAATTTGACGAACAGCTATTATGGCAATGCCACAACTTGTACGGCTTCTGTCAGCCGTGACAGAATACGGTGGCATGAAGTGGAAGTAACTGACATCTCAACCCGGGGACTCAAATTTTACTCATCGAAAGATTTTAATGTCGGAGAGATTTTAAACTATGACCTGCATGTGTACAGTATGCTTACAGCTTTTCAATTTGGAGTAGAGGGATGCATTACGGAGAAAGAAACCTTATCTGATGGTTTTAACTACAAAGTTGAATTTTCCAAGCTGGATAAGAATACAAAGATTCAACTGGATGAAATTTTTAATGCAAATATTGCTGTTAAAAATAAACATTTCTCCGCAAATGACGGGATACATTCCTTTATTTTAAATCCGAGGAACAATTCAAGCAAACATTATTTCTGCAAATAGCAGGGCGAAATAAGGTTGTGACATAAGGTTGCAATAAATAGTATAAAGAATTTATAATAATTTCCGAAATATTGTGGAGATTTTTATAAGGCATATTTATAATAAGATTAATTGAAGATTAAAGCTTTAATCTTTTTTTTTTGCAGTTTTTATGGAATATATTAACGATTTTTATTTGCTTGTTTTTGTCATAGGATATTCACAAATTCGCGTTAAAATGTTAAGATAAAGGAGGAAGGATATGAAAATAGGGAATGTTACCCTTGACAATAATATTTTTCTTGCTCCCATGGCAGGTATAACCGATATTCCCTTCAGGCTTTTATGTAAGGAACAGGGATGCGGGTTGACATATACAGAGATGGTAAGTGCAAAAGGAATTTACTATAATGACGAAAAGACAAAAAGGCTTACCGCAGTAGATGACGAAGAGGGAAAAGTTGCACTTCAGATTTTTGGCTCGGATCCCGATATTATGGCAAAAGTAACGGAACGCTTAAATGATTCTGATGCATGTATTATTGATATAAACATGGGATGCCCAACTCCAAAGATAACAAAGAACGGTGACGGATGTGCGTTAATGCTTGAGCCGGATTTGGTCGGAAAAATAGTTCGGGAGGTTTCAAGAGCATCCGTTAAACCCGTTACGGTTAAGATACGTAAAGGATGGGATGAAAACAGGGTCAACGCAGTGGAAATAGCCAAGATAGCCGAGGAGAACGGAGCTGCCGCAGTTGCGGTTCACGGAAGGACAAGGGAACAGTTTTACAGCGGAAAGGCGGACTGGAGCATCATAAGACAGGTTAAAGAATCCGTCAGCATACCTGTAATAGGAAATGGAGATGTTTTTACGCCGGAAGATGCCAAGAAAATGTTTGATGAGACAAATTGCGATGCTATAATGATTGGCAGGGGTGCCCAGGGGAATCCGTGGATTTTCAACAGGATAATAAAGTATCTTGAAGGTTCGAAGGACGTATTGGATCCAAATATATCGGTAAAAACAAAAGTTGACATAATAAAAAGGCATATGCAAATGCTCGTTGAGCTTAAAGGAGAGCAATGCGGAGTTCGGGAAATGAGAAAGCATATTGCCTGGTATGTAAAGGGCATGTACAACTCTTCACGTGTTAAGGAAAAGGTATTTAAAGCAATAACCCAGGATGAAGTTTGTGACATACTTAACGAACTTTTGGAATCCAATATGTAATAATGCAAAAAAACAGGCTCATAAAATATACTATATTTACAATTTTACAACTTAATTATTTCAAAATATTGATTTTAAAATACATGGATGATAATATAATCATATAGGTCATCTTAATAATACTTAAGGAGTAGATAAAATGGTAACAATTCCTTTCATGAAAACCAACCTTCTAAGTATTGACATCGGTTTTAGGAATATAAAGATTGTTGAAGTGGAGTTAAGCAGGAATAATGAGATTTTTATTAAAAATTTCGGTATAGCTTCTACTCCAAAAGGGTCTATCAAGAATGGTGCGATTAAAGATGTCAAGAGTGTTACCAATGAGATAAGGAAGGTAATGGAAAACATTAATACCAAAGCCAAAAATGCAAAGATTGTTATGTCCGGTACCAATATTATCTCCCGTGTTTTTGTTGTTGAAAAGATTCCCGGAGAAGATATGAATCATCTTGTCAGAACAACCATTTCCCAAAGTATGCCGATAGACCTGGATGCACATCAGATAGATTATAAAGTTTTGCAAGAATTTAGGGAGGATGGAATCGATAAAATAAAGGTTTTTGTTACCGCTGTCTTAAAAAGTATTATACAAAGCTATATTGACATCTTGATAGAACTGGGGCTTAAGCCCATATCGGTGGATATTCCCGCCAACAGTGCTGCAAAGTTTTTTAACAGAGAGATTATTGCTTCCGATAGTGAGACATGGTTTAAAAAGCAAAGATCCAGCAAGCTTAGCCAGAATACTTTTGCGGTTATTGATTTTGGTTCGGAGACTACAATAGTAAATGTATTAAGGAACAGGGTTTTGGAGTTCAACAAGGTTATTTTAAGAGGAAGCAGCAATATTGATGAGGCCATTGCAGCAAATACCGGTAAGAAAATCGAAGAGGCGGAAAGACTTAAAAAGATGCAGGGACTTGATTTTTCCGGAATAAATGCCGATGAAGAACAGGAGAAAATTTACAGGAGTATCAAATCTGTTATTGACGAGATTGTGCGGCAGATGTTTCAGTGTTTTGATTTTTATGAAAAAAGATGTTACGGTGAAAAAATAGGAAAAATTTATATGATAGGCGGAGGATCGCAGTTAAAAGGTCTCAAGGAATATCTCGAAGAAGTATTCCAGGTTCCCGTATATCCCGTGGGGCTCCTTAGCATAGAAGGAATACAGATAAATAAAGGACTTGACGGGGAGAGATTGAACTATCTTATTAATTCTGTGGGAATAACTTTATAACAGTTTTCAAAAAATAAATTTTGAAATCCTTAAAGGCGGCATTTTAGATGCCGTTTTTTGATATTATTTCGTATGGTCCGAAAGTAAAAGATAATTTTTGATTTCGAAAGGAGATATGCAAAATGCATGATATATCTAAGGAGTACAAGGAAAACTTTGCGGGCAAGCCCCCCAGATTGTCTCAGGTGGAAATGACCGAGCTGGTACTGCCCAACGACACCAACCTTTTGGGAAATCTCCTGGGCGGAAGACTTATGCACTGGATTGATATAGCAGGTGCCATGGCGGCGTCAAGGCATTCAAACAAGATTGTAGCCACGGTGGCATTAGACAGCCTGGATTTCAGGCATCCCGCACGCATGGGGGAGCTGGTGATGCTCAAAGCCAAATTGACCTGGGTGGGTACAACCTCTATGGAGGTCAAAGTAAATGCATATGCTGAAAATTTAAAGACCGGAAGTGTTATTCTTACCAATCAGGCATATATTACATTTGTCGCGTTAGACAGTGAAGGAAAACCGACCCCGGTTCCGCCGCTGATACTTGAAACGGAAGAAGAGAAGAGAGAATTTGAAGAGGCAGAGGAAAGAAGAGCGGAACGCCTCAAAAGAAGACAAAGGGGATAAGTTTTGAATTGTTATAATATTGGTCATAAGTTTCTGAATTATAAAATAATAATAATCAGGACAATTTATTATAATTCAGGACTAAAATGGCCAAAAAATCATTCATAGGCAGTGCTATCATTCTGATGATAGCCAGTTTTATAGTTAAAATAATTGGTTTTATTTATAGGATATATCTTTCAAACCTTATTGGTTCGGAAGGCATGGGGTTGTTTCAGCTTATTTCTCCTGTATATTCCCTCGTTATTCTTACCTTGACTTCAGGAGTGTCAATAGCGGTCTCAAAGATGGTGGCAGAGGAGATGGCAAAAGGTCACCGGGTCAACTTAAGGAGGATTACGGGCTGCGCCTTGGCTATTGTCTTATTGGCGGGTTTGGCGGTTTCTTTGCTGATACTTGTTTTTATAAACCCTATAGTCAATGTTATACTGAAGGACTCCAGGACATATTACTCCATGCTTCTTTTAATACCGTGCATACCGGTGATTGCAGCTGCATCCGCATTAAAGGGCTACTTTTACGGAATACAGGATGTGGTGCCCACTGCGTGCTCGCAAGTGGTGGAACAGGTTGTGAAGACAGTTTTGGTTATGGCGATGGCGGGGTACTTTGTCAATGTCGGACTGGAATACGCCTGCGCTCTTGCCACTGTCGGAATGGCAGTGGGTGAAATTTCAAACCTTTTGGTTTTGGTGGTTGTATATAAATTCGGGAAAAAAGGAGCTTCCTTAAGTAGTTCGAAAAAAGGTTTTATGAGAAAACGAACTATAGTTAAGGAAATCGTAAAGATATCAATTCCCGTGTCTTTCAACAGATTTATTACTTCCATCATGTCCACCGTTGAATTCATTTTAATTCCGAGAATGCTTGTTTTAGGCGGCATGACCTACCAGAGCAGTATACAGGAATATGGAAAACTTACGGGAATGGCTATGCCGTTGATTTTCTTTCCGTCTCTTGTGACATCGGCCCTGGCAACAACTCTTGTCCCTGCAATTTCGGAAGCAATGTCCGTAAAAAGCTACAAAACCGTTAACTACAGGATGTCGAAGTCAATTCAGCTTACTTTTATACTGGGATTTGTATTTTCGGCTGTGTTCATGCTCTTTCCCGATACAATAGGTGACTTGATTTACAGGAAGGAAAACATCGGACATATATTATATCTTCTCTCATTTACCGGAATATTTATTTATCTTCAGCAGACTCTCCTGGGTATATTAAACGGCCTCGGAAAGCAGGGAATTCTTCTTAGAAATTCTATTGTAGGTTATGTAATAAGAATAGTTTTTGTTATTTATTGCATTCCTGCATATGGAATTGCGGGATATATTGCAGGTATGGTAGTAAGCTCCATATGTATATGTATACTGGACATTTCAACAGTAATTAAAACAACAGGAATGGCGCTGGACTTTAGGAATTGGATAATAAAGCCGGGTTTGGTGGGTATAATAATGCTTCTAATCGGTAAATACGTACAGAGCTTCTTTACAATATTTAATCTTGGTACGTCTTGGACAGTGACGCTTACCATTCTCGGAAATATTGCGGTTGGCTTTTTGCTGATGTTTGCCTTTGGTGCTTTGGATAAAGATGAGATGCTGGCGATGATGGGCTTTAAAAGGGCGCACAGGTAAAAACAGAAAGATAAATTACTGCTTGATATCCTCCTCTAAAGCTTTCGCTAATTCAGTCAGATCTCCGATACTTTCTATCATGCTTCCAACCTGGCTTTGCTGAACATCTGCATTGGCAAGTACTTCTTGAACGGAAGCGGATGATTTTTCCGATATGGCCGCTACTGTCTTCATTTCTTCAGCAACTTTGTGAGCCGATTGCAGCAGCTGTTCATTTATAATGCTTAGCGACTCGGCTTGACTTAATACTTCTTCAGAATTTATATTGATTTGATCAAATAACTGCTCAACCGCATTTACTGACTGTTTGCCAAAATCAACTATTTTAAGTCCATTTTGGACCAATTTGTTCACCTGGCGAATTTTTTCTTGTATAAGCTTGATGCTTATGTTAACTTGCTCCGAAGCATTATGGGAATCTATCGCCAGTTTTCGAATTTCAGAGGCGACAACAGAAAAGCCTTTACCGTTTTCTCCTGCCCTTGCTGCTTCTATCGAGGCATTTAAAGAAAGTAAATTGGTCTGGTCGGCAATTTCTTTTATCATAGAAGCAATATTGTCGATTTTAACGCTTTCTTCATTTACTTTGCCAATAGCTTCGGATGTAGTGCCAACAAATTGGTCTATCTCCTGCATTTGTTCGGACATTATTTTCATTTTTTCTTGCCCTTCTCTGGTTACTTCTGTTGTATCTTTGGATTTTTGGCTCATATTGGATGATGCATCTGCTGTTTGTTGGGCAGTGGATGCCACATCCTCCATTGCCTGCAAAACTTCGTTGAAGCTGGCAGCTTGGGTTTCAATCCCAACGGATATTTCTTTAAAAGCTGATACCAGCTCTTTTGATATGGTACCTGTGGATGTTGCATTTTCCTGAAGGCTCACAGTTGATCTTTTAAGTATTTCTGCCGTATGAGAAACCTCTTTTAACAGTTCATCCGCTTTTTTCTTTGAATTTTCTGCCTCAATGGCACTTTGCCTGATTTTTGCCAGCATTTGAGTACCAATACGGCTTTGGGCGATTAAAGCGAACATGCATAATATGAAATAGGCATTGGGAGAAAAGCGGTCGACGCTGGCATATGCCGGTTTTGTAAAAAGTGCATAATTTAGAATAACCACACCGATGATTCCGTTGAGCAGTAAGGGACGATAGTTGTGATATATGGATATAACTGCTAAAGACAAATACAAAATAAGGGAATTAGGAAAGTTGGTTGTGGTTTTTATCATAAAAAAGCAGATAAAGTTAAAAGCCAATGCTATAATAT
>NZ_DAORXT010000092.1:0-11002 GCF_035371925.1 Acetivibrio sp.
CAACCGGCCAGTCAACTGCAAGGCAATTCTATCACGACAACCGTGGTAAAGGCTACATTTTTTAATTTGATTCTCCCGAATCAAGGGATTTTTGTAAATATGCACTCAAAAGTGATCTAAACATTTTGCCATGATTTGGATATTTTAAATGAAGTAGTTCATGCAGAATAACTCTAAACCTAACCTCTTTAGGTTCATCGAGAAGTTTCTTATCGAATGTCAACCTGCCACGACTCGAACAGCTTCCCCATTTGCGTTTCATCGGCTGGATGTAGATCTGTTTCGGTTTTACTCCCACTTTACTTGCCAGCATCAGAACTTCTTCTTTAAATGTTTCCGAAGTCATCATTCTGCCTGTCCTTTTTTTAATATATTTATAATATTCTGCACAATGCCTGAGACCCTTTTAGTATCCTGTATCCCTGCCTGTGTTAATGCTTTATAGAGACTCTGTCTAATTTCTCGCTCAAAACGTTCGCTCTTGTGCCAATGCGGATATGTTGTAAATACTTCCTGTAAACCATTTGCCAGTGTTTCGGCATTGGAAATGCCCTGTTCCTTGAGCATCCAGTAAACGGTGAAAATCTCGGACGACATGGCTTTTTCTGCCTGCTCTTTTTGCGCAGTATTAATTTCTTTGATTATTTCCTTTAGTTTCTCAAGGGTCTCTTTTGTGCTCTGCTGCCTCTCCTCAAAGAGTTTGACAAGATGCTCAGCCTTTTCAGCAATCGAAACAAGGTAGGGAGATTTATTACTTAGCTGCTCTGCCGTTTTTTCTATACTTTTAATCAGATTGAATACCTTTTCCGTATCGGATGCCTTGCTTTCCTCGATACGCTTAAGCGTTTTCTCATTTATTTCGCAAATATCCAGCGTAGCCTCAATGGCACTGCCAGTAGTATGTCGCTGGACAAGCATCGCGGTTTTTCTGGTAAAATCCCTGTCGATAGAAATGCCCCTGTCGTAATTTTCCCTCACAATCCTATACATCCGTAAGAGGGTTTCGTAGTCGTCAAGATAGGGGCGAAGAAAATCGTCGGGCGAGATGATTTCGTAAAGTTGGGATAATTGTTTGAAGTACCGATAAAATTCCTGCCGCTTATTTTCATCCCTGAAGTGTTCCAGTACTGCCTCTACCGCTTTATCCTGATGCTTGCCTGCTATAAGAGGAAGATACTGCTTCTCTGCAATCTGCATTTCATTCTTAAATTGTTCCTTTAAAACCGCCATATCGTGAACTACCCCTTCAATATCCTGCGAATCGAAGGCAAGGGCTTTTTCGAGATTGTCGAAGATAGCAACAAAGTCGAGCACAAAGCCGGAGGATTTCTTTCTTCCTTCATCATCTTCATAAGGGCGATTAACGCGGGCAATGGCCTGCAACAGTACGTGGTCTCTCATTGGTTTATCGAGATACATACAATAGAGAATCGGCGCATCAAAACCAGTAAGAAGTTTTTCGGTTACAATCAGTATTTTGGGCAGTTCGTTCGATTTGCGAAAGGCTTTTCGTATTTGTTTTTCTTCGGTTTCTGAAAGCTGATATTTTATTAGCTCTTCTGGATCTTTAAAAGATGAACTGTACACAACCTTCGAATATTCAGGCGGAAGATGCCTGTCAAGCTCTTTCTTGTATAAGGTGCAAGCTTCTCTGTCCACTCCTACCACAAAAGCTTTGTAGCCCATGGGTTCGATGAATTTTTTGTAATGGTCGGCAATATAGAAGGCAACCCTTTCCACCCGTTCTTTATTTTTGAGCATGTTTCGTAAAGTTACCGCCTTTTCCAGCACTTTATTGAGCGCTTCGATATCGGTTATGCCTTCGGTTTCGGCAAGATTGAAAAATTCCTTCTCAAGTATTTCTTTCTCAACTCGTAATTCATTTGGAGCAAGAGTATAATAGAGCGGGACGGTTGTGCCATCCTCAATGGATTCCGCAATGCTGTATTTGTCGAGATAGCCCTGTGGTGGATCATCCTTGCCGAATGTAACAAAGGTACCTTTGCCATACCGTGTTTTGTCAATAGGCGTACCAGTAAAGCCAATATAGGTAGCATTGGGCAGCGCACCCATCAAATAGTTGCCAAGTTTGCCACCGGTGGTTCGGTGTGCTTCGTCCACCAGAACAAAAATATTCTTGCGTGTATTGATATTCGCCTGCATTCCATCAAACTTGTGAATCATCGTAACAATGAGTCCTCGCCTATCGTGTGAAAGCAGTTTCCGCAAGTCTTCTTTACTCTCTGTTACTTCGACATTTCCAATTCCTACAGCGATGATATTTGCAAATAGTTGGCTCTCGAGTTCGTTCCTATCCACCAGCATAATAACCGTTGGATTTTCGAAGAGTGGATTCTCGATAATCTTCTGTGCCGCAACAATCATGCTATAGGTTTTGCCCGAGCCCTGAGTGTGCCATACAAGTCCCCTATGCTTTTCTGGATCCTTTGCACGTTCAACAATTTTATCAACAGCTCTCATCTGATGTGGCCGCAGCACCACCTTTTTTAGCTCGTCATCCTGACGGGTAAACAGCAGGTAATCCATAATAAGCTTTATAATTCTTTTTCTGTCAAAAAATGACTTAACTAGCTGCTCAAAATTACCTCCTGCTTCCTCCTTCCAGTTGAAGAGCAGCTTTTCGGAGGTGTTCCATGTACCACTGTAGTAATATTTTGAGATGTGGGTTATGGCATACGCCTGCAGAACGGCAAGGAGCTCCGGACAATCGCGATGATAGCGCTTTATCTGTTCCAGTGCTTCGCTCATTCCTTCTACTTTTGATGCTGCTTTAGTTTCGATGAATAACAGGGGAATGCCGTTGATGAGAAAAACAATGTCCTGTCTGATAGTTTTGATACCATTTGTAAACATGAACTCTTCCGTTACGTGAAAGGTGTTGCGATCAACATCTTCGGTATCGAGTAATTTGATGTTGCGTTCCCGCTTTTCGGACGGGACAAACACGGTTTTCAAACCCTTGAGATATTCCCATGCAGTAAAGTTCCCTTCGATATTTGCCGGTATGGATTCGATCTTTTTGATAATCTCCTCCGCCATCAGATGATCTGCAAATTCCGGATTGAGTTTTTGCAGCTGGTTTATGAAAAGCTCTCTGAACACCATACCTGTTTCTCCACCTCGCAAACGCAGCGCTTCATCGGGACCGATGTATTCCCAGCCGAGCTTTAGAAACACCCTCGTGCCATTTAGCGCAATATACTCTGCCGATGGTTCCAGCACATAATCAATGATGGGCTTTTGAACCGAATGTTTCTCGTCACCAAGTTTGCTCATGAGGTTATCCCCAATTTATTGACTCTGATTTTTGCGGTCATAAGGTTATGTAGAAGGCTTTTGAACAATTCCTCCAGCGCCTTCTTTTTATTTTCCTCAGCTTCGATTTTAGCATCGATGGCCGAAAGAATCGATGCAATTTTTTGCTGGATAGGAAGAGGAGGGAGGGGAACCATATACATTGAAATTTTGGGCACAGTCAATTGAGGTATACTTGAACCTTCAAGATTAATTTTAATTTTTGAATTTATATATTCTGAAATAAACTTAATATTTAAAGTATTTTTGGGAGTTAAGACTAAAAGTCTAATAATAGCATTAAATTTTTCATATCTTGGTATCGCATATCCTAAATTTCCTCTAGCCGTTATTGTAATTGAATTTCCTTGAGCATTGTATGTATCAGAAAATCCATAAAGTCCATTATTTTCTTTAGAATTTGAATATATAGGATAAATATATTTGTCTATTTTTATTGGCGAATAATTTATTTTTGATACATCACCACCAGCAAATATCGAAAATATTTCTCCCAGTCTCACCACTTCCCAATCCTCTGGCACGGGTCCGATTTCAGTTTCCTTGAGTTGTATGTTTTCAACCTCTTTTGGTGAAACGGGTCCGTAGGTAAAGAGGTGCTTCATCATCGATTTTTTGAGGGCTTTTGTAGCGGCTATCACCGCCTCAGTCTTCTCCTTTGCCTCCTGCACCGCAGAGAGAACAGCTGCTATCTTTTGCTGCTCGGGAAGGGGGGGAAGAGGGATTATAAATTCTTTGAGTCGAGAGCCTGATAGATTAGGAATTGTGGTCCTGTTGGCTGAATGAATATACATTTTCCTTTGATTGATTGCATAATTCATCCAGAAAACAAAGTACTCTGCGTCTAAATTATCTTTTTTGGGTCTCAACCTATGAAGATGATTTTGATAAGCGCATTCAACTAATTCTCCTCTATAAAGCGCGGTTCGTCCTACATCGCCGCCTTCACAAACTAAAATATCACCACTTTCAAGTTTTAGTTTTCTAAATTCTTCGGACGTAAAATACATTTCATCGATGCTGGAAATATCAATATGACCCCAATTTAGATTAGAAGTTCTTAAAAATGACTTTTTAACTTTTCCTTCTTTTGATTCTTTTTCTGATAGTTGCTTACCCTGTTGAACATTAAATATTTCTCCCAGTCTCACCACTTCCCACTCCTCCGGCAGTGCTCCGAGTTCAGTCATTTTGTAGCCTTGTGGGATTATATCGTTGTTGGGTGGTTTCATAATGATGGTATCCTTCATATTTGTTTTTTACCTTTCTAATTCTTTATATTCCCGCGGATTTTCCTTTTTCTTTGCAAGGATTATTTCATACAGTTCATCCAGTTCATCAATTTGCTTATATACTTTCACAAAGTGCATCATAATGGAATTTATCCTTATTTTTTATTTCATCTAAAATAAATTTTACGGCTTCTTCTAATTCCTGAATATCAGGAAATTTTGTTGCGTGATCTGGATTTTCTTCGTGTGAATATTCGTCCATAATCTTTAATGCTGTGTGTTTTTCTCTTGAATCATTATTATTAAAAAATTTATTGGCTTTATCTTTATATTTTTTACCATCGGGATATCTTATAAAAAGATACATTTCAAAGAACCTTCGAAGAATATTGGGTATAAGAAAAAGCTGATCAAAATTATTTTTTTGACTTGAATCTTGAAACTCTTTAAGTAATGAAAAAAGATAATTGTATTCACTTTTAAAATTGAGTATTATATTTGGCAAATTATCTATAATTGACTTATAGTTATCATTTTCTTTAACTTTTTTTATCAAATAGAAATGTCCTCCTTGATTTTGTAAATTATACTTATAAGTATCTTTCAATAAATTAAAAAAATCAAAATTATGTGTTGTAATAAAAACTTGCCCGAATTCAGGTAATTTTTTTGTAAGCAATGAATTAACTCTATGAATGTGATTTGAATCTAAACTTGAAACCGGGTCATCGATAAAAATAATAGCATTTTGTTTATCAAAACCAGTTTCTTCGAGTTTTGCAAAAAAATAGATTAAAGAAATGATATTCCGTTCGCCTGTACTAAGATTTTTGGCAATTTTATCATAGCGGAATAATTTATACTTGCCATTTTCTGTGGGTTCAATTTTTAATTTATCATCAAAGAAAAATGCCTTTAAATATTCATTTAATTTTTGAGCGCCAATAGCTGATTGATTAATTTGCTGTTTAATGGCATTTATTTCAATATCAAGGGAATTGATTTCTTTTTTTAGGTTATTAATTTCTTTATCTAAATTTTCAATTTCTTGTTTGTTATCAAAATAACTTTTATCCTTAATAAATTGAGCAGTAAGATGTTTAATAATATTCTCGTTTGCCTTATTTTTTCTTGTTTCTAATGAAACGACTTTATTATTATGCTTGCCAATAATTGATTGTATGTCCTTTATTCTTTTGTTTAATTCTTCAGTAGAACTTTGAAATTGACTATTATCAATATTTAAATTTAAAACATCAAAAGGTTTCTCGCGTTTTCTGTTAAGTTCCTTTAATAGTACAGGCTTCAAATTGATGAAATTACTTTTTGCCGTATCAAATTTTTGCATTAAATTTTGATATTCAGATTGAAATTCCTTAAAAAATTTTGCTGAATCAGGTAATGTAAAATTTTTAATATTTTCAAAATATTTATCTATTTCTTCTTCTAAACCATTGATTTCTTGCATAAGATTATCATACTCTTTTGAAAAATGTTGTTGAAGCTCTTCTAATCTATTTTTGGGTATTGGATTGCCACAAAACTGGCAATATTCTTCATTCTGGTGTAAATCAATACCCTGCCGTACCCACTCACTTAGCTTTTGATTTTCTTTAAGTTTTTCAATGATTTTCTGAACAAAAATTTGTTTTTGCAAAATATCATTAATTTTATGAATATATTTTTTTAAATCGAATTCTGTAAGAATTTCTTGTATTGGCTGTCTTGCTTCTTCATTTAGTATTTCTTTTTCATTTGAAAAATCATTTTCATTTAAAATAAATTGATCGTAATTGACATTTATTGCATCAATTTTGTCTACCAATTTAGTTTTATCAAATTCTTTTGGTTTTGTTATACTTAATATATTTCGTATTTCAGTAGCTTTATCCGTAAGCAATCGTTGAAGTTCATTTTCTTTATTTTTTTTATCTTTTTCTTTCGTTTTTTTTGTATCTTCTTTTGATTTTTTGTTTGTTTCCATTTCTTTTAATTTATCTTCAAGTTCTTTTGATTCTTTGCCTAATATTAGGATTGGCTCTATCTCTTTATTTTCATTATTCCATTCAAAATTCTCTTCAATAAAATCTTCATTAAAAACTCTAATAGAATAATCGTTCTCAATGTCTTTTTGAGTAAGATTCCCATTATCAGTTGTAATACTAAATTCCATTTGCGGATAATCAGGATGACACTTTTTATCTTCTAAGCACTTAAATAAACGAGACAAGGTTGTTTTTCCAGAATAGTTCCAACCATAGAAAAAGTTATATTTATTGAATTCATTACATTGAGCATCCCATCTAAAATTATAATATAAACCCAGAGATTTTATTTGTTCAATTTTTTTTATTTTCATAATTAACTTCTCCTTTACTTTTTTATTTTTTTTATTCCACCACTTCCCAATGTCCATCCTTTAGCATTGCCTATGCGCTTGATGATTCCTTCTTTCTGCAATTTCCGTAATTGCGATTTGAATTCTATGTCCTGCCGCTCGTTCATACGTTTGTTCCTTGCTTTTTTACACCAATTATTCACCCTCTATTAACCAATTAGTTATTAATGAAAATATTCCATGCCATTTTCTGTAACCCCTTATCCAATATTGCATCTGCAAATGTCCGATAAATGTCCGATAAATGTCCGATATGTCCGATAAATGTTTTTTTATAATTCATACTTTCTTCCCTTCTTATTTCCTATTTCCTTTAATACATCTTTTTTTACAAGTTCTGCCAGATCACGACTTAAAGTTTTATCTGATAATAATGGATATAGTTCTTTATACTCTCTAATTGTAATCTTTCCTTTTTCTTTTACATACATTACTGCCTTAATCTGTCTTTCGTTTAGCCCTCTTTTTCTCAGTTCTTCCTCATTAAAAATATCTTTATGAAATACTACGGCAAATTCTCCTATTCCTTCTTTTCTTTCAACGAATTCGGGTTCAGGAAGATTCTGCTCTTTACACAGGTCAATCATTTTGAGTGTGCCCGATCCCCAGGATTCAATGAGATTGGCATAATAAAAGACTGTTGCAATGAGCGGATTTCTTTGCCTTCCCGAATGCTTTTCCTTTAGCTGTTCAATAGTCAATGGAGGCATTAATTTCCCCGGGTTCGATAGTATTATCTGGTCATCATATATCCGCACCTCAATGGATGAGGAAGTATCAAGGTAATCCCTATGAACCAATGCATTGATTGCAGCTTCTCTCAGTGCATCGAGCGGGTAATCCCATATTTCCCTTCTTGCCACGCCTTCAAGAGAAAGCTCTTTTACAGAAGTATCAAACCTGACATTTATGTTCTTTTTTACGGCTTCGAGAATGCCATCAAGCTGCTGAAATAAATTTCCCTTTGCTTCAACCGTATCGAGAATTATTGTGTTGTTTTTAAACCTTCCCACCTTTGAATAAGCTGAAATAAAATATTTTTGTGGATTTCTGCCAAAAAGTAAAATACAAGCTCTGGTAAGGCGTCCATCTTTTGTTATCAGGTTAAGTTTTTGCAAAATATTATTTGTTGAATCTTGCTCAATCAGGGGAAGTCGTTGACGCGCAAGCGCTTTAAATTTTTCTATGCTTTCTGTGTCAAGAACTTCCTCAAGCTGGTCTATGTTTGCATCTGCAGGAAACTCATCCCATGAATTTCCTGTTTTTTCCAAAAGAAATGAAGACAGTTCTATTCCAAAAAGCTCTTGTGTAGTACTGCCTGTTCTAACATAAAATTTTCCATCATAAGAAATAGGAAAAGAGGAGGGAGGAATTTCAATATTTAAAAAACTTTTTCCACTGTGAATTTCTTCTCGCACAAAAGAAGTTATCCCTAAACTATTTCTGATTTTATTTGGCAAATCCTCCAATAATTTTTTAATTTCGGATTTTTCCAATCCAATCACTTCACCCTTGTCATTGCAACCTACAGAAATGATACCACCATCTGTATTTGCAAATGCAGCAACAGTTTTTAAGTATTCGTCATGCCAAGACTTTTTGAATTCTATGTTGTGATTTTCTACTTTTTCCATATCCCCATCTCTCCCAGGATTGATTTCAGTTTTTCGTCTGCTTTTTGTCGTTCTTCTTCCGCTTCCTTTAGTTGCACCACCGCATCTTCAAGGTTAAGGGTATCATCCTCACCGTTTTGAGCAACATAACGGCTGGGGCTCAAGTTGTAGTCGTTGCGGGCTGCTTCTTCGTTGGTAATCATTTTACTAATGCCTTCCTCTTCTTTCCATCGCAGGTAAATATCGGCAATATGGTTAATGCTTTCATCGGGTAAAAAGTTTTTTGGCCTGCCCTTTTGAAAAAGCTTTGAAGCATTGATAAGCAATATCTTTCCTTTTCTCTCCTCCGGTTTCGATTTGTTAATAACCATGATTATCCCTGGCGCTGTTGTGTTATAAAACAGGTTTTCGGGCAGTAGCAGCACAGACTCCACAAAATCGTTTTCTACAAACTGCTTTCGGATATCCCGCTCGCGGTTACTGCCTGCATTGCCACTTCCACGAGAAACAGCACCTGTATCAAGCACCACAGCCATTTTCCCTTTGTCGTTAAGCGATGCAAACATATGCTGAACCCAGCCCCAGTCGGCACTGCTCGAAGGCGGAAAACCAAATATAAAACGATTGTAGCGATCATTTTCGTATACTGTTTGGGGAAAGTTCTGGTTCCACATTGGATTGGCTGTAACCAAATCGAATTTCTGCAAGGCGCCCGTTTCTGTTAAAAAAGCCGGGCGGTTCATGGTGTCGCCCAATGCTATTTCTGCTTCCATATCGTGAATAAAAGCATTCATCTTGGCCATTGCAAAAGTGGCATGCAAAATTTCCTGTCCGTAAAAGGTCAACGGTTCCAGCGAAGGGTTATCGCCGAACTTTTCCTTGCCTCGCAGAAAAGTTTTGATCAGCAAACCTCCTGAACCGCAGCAGGGATCGTAAATTTGGTTTCCGGGTTTCGGGTCGAGGATATACGCCATCAAAACGGCTACCTCACTGGGCGTATAGAATTCGCCGGCACTTTGTCCCGAACCTTCTGCAAATTTCCTGAGCAGATATTCATAAGCACGCCCCAAAATATCGGGATCCACATCGTTCAATCCCAATCGGTATTTTCCCAACACATTAATCAGGTCTTTCAACACTTCATCGCTTATGATTCTTTGTCCGCCTGCCGTGGCATTGAAATCTACAATATCAATGACGCTTTGCAGTTTGGGATTCTCTTTGGCAATTTTCCTGACGGCATCCGTCAGGTATTCGCCTACGCCGGTAGTTTGTTTGGCTATGGCTTCCCAACGGGTTTCGAGTGGCAAATAAAAACGTACAAGATTATGATCATCGGACAATAGTTGTTCGACCATTTCTTTTGAACCATAACTTTCTGACAGTCGGTTGATCTCGTCTTCAAATACGTCGGAGAGCCTTTTGAGAAATATAAGCGGCAAAATGTAATCTTTGTATTTGGGAGCATCAATAGGCCCGCGAATTTTGCAGGCGGCTTCCCATAGCCAATTTTCTAATTCTTTTATACTGAGCATATATCATCACGCCTTAGTTTATAAAAGCCAAGAATTTGCTGAACCGATAAACCACTTTGAATCAATTCTAATAAAGTGGGAAATTTCTTTCGATTGTTAAATAGTTCAGGCATCACTGACACATTGCTTTTTGTCTCGATCTCAATATCAGCCAAACTACATAAAAAGTGGCTCAATTTGGCATCTTCTCTTCTAATTTTTTCTCTGAGTAGTTTGTATTGGCCCATATCTATACAAAGCTTTGAACTTCCAGGGCTTTGTATGTTAATACTATTTTTCAGCATGGACAAAATCTCCAATGCTCCTGATAAGGATATTTTACCGGAGCAAGACTTAAGGCTAATTTTATAGGGGAATCTTTCGAGCATTCCAGGAAATACTCCTCCAGTAGTTTGCAGAATAAGTCAAGGACAGCCAGAATATTTTTACCTGAGTTAACCTTAAAAATCCCGAATTCATAATAGCTCTTAATTGGGAAAAGAAAATTGTCGTTAGTGAAACGTGAATTTCCATCTTTATTTTTTATTTCATATATCTGGCAATTGAAAGCTTCCAATAACTGCTCATAGTCCTTTACAAAATCCATCTGAACAGCAAGAGGCCTAAATGATTCCTTTAACATAACCTTATCATTACTACTCATATTTTGCATTAACTCAAGAGTATCAACATATTTTTCAAACAGCCTATAAAGCGTTGTTGATAACTGTTCCAGATTAAAATAGTAAATTCCATTAGGAAAGTCAAGTCCCATCTTTCTTTATTAGCCACACACTTTACCATAATTATTGCACATGCCAATAAGAAAGTCAAGTCTCACCCTCATAAGCCACGCATCTCTATTTTTGTACGCCCTAAAGAGTAAAGCAACTGCAAGGCAATTCTATC
>NZ_DAORXT010000093.1:0-10950 GCF_035371925.1 Acetivibrio sp.
AGGTTTAAGAAATTTTATTTAGAACCGATACTTTTTGTGGGATAATCATTTTATACATTTTATATGATCAAATCAATATCTCAATTCAACTATCTTGCATAGCAATACAGACACCCATGTTTGCATCTCTGTTCATCATAGCCTCCAATATCTTTTGACCTGGTGCATCCGCATTCCTTTCTTTGTCCTGCGTCTTTTGCCCGAGAGGCCCTTTTTCCGAACAATGCTTCAAGATAAGGTCCGTCTATACAATGGCTCTTCTTCACTCCCTTTACTTCTTCAATAAGAGGATTACTGCATGTATAAATAGTAACTCCATATTTATCAGCAATCTCAACCAACTGGCTTACAAATTCAATTTGCTTTTGCTGTGAAGGAAGAAAATAAGTAAAACCGGATTTTTTCATTCTTTGCTCCACTTTTTTATACAAGCAAAGAAAGCTTATGGTACACCGGTTTACACCAAAGGATGAAATATCTTTGCATAAAGTCTCAAACATCTGTAGCCTTGCTCTCTCAAAGTTATCGGGTACCGGTTCTTTCTCTCCTTTTATGCTAAAAATAATAGGGTCAAATCTCCAGTTAATTTGCTGCGGTGAGTACTTTTGTGCCAGTTGTTCCATCTGTCTAATCGCTTCATTTGTGTCAACAACATTTGGCTCTAAAAGCTTTGAATACCCCGTGATTGTAAACTGAAAGTACAAATTATACAGCGACAAATATTTCGGGTCTTTCAGTACATTGGCAAAGGACTTGGACCACAGGCAAATTGAATGTACCTTTTCACAAGATAAATCCACCATGTATGTAGATCCGTTGTAAGGATTTTTCACCATTGCATATTTATTTTTCAGACATTCCTGCAGCCAGTCATAATAAAAGGCCGGAATATCCGTTCTTCTGCTGCAGCTTATTATTTCAAGCATCGAATTTCAAATTCCTCCACAAGTTTTTTGGATATATCAAAGTTTACCGGTTAACTATTTTACCACACCATACCTTATAATCAAAGTAAGTAAAACAAATGGTGTCTTGTAAAAAACTAAGGCAAATTAACCGCCTTAGTTTTCTTAAAATCAACAGCTATCATGTTTTAATCAGCAATTCGCACTATGTAACCATTTTGCCATATCACAGCTTGTATTTAAAGCAAGCAAATCATTAAGACAGTATTAAAATTAAGAAATGCCAACAGGATACGTAAAACAGTGGACAGTTTCTCTTTTCCCCTGTCCCTTAATACGGCGGAAGCATTCTCCTGATAACGTGAAATACAATTACAGGAATAAAAATAAGGTTTCGAATCAGGCTCAATCCCCAAAAAGGTTCTTTAACGCGAATTTCAAAAGCCTTCTCATTCTTACTGGCAAGAGCTTGACTTATATCTTCAATATACTTTATAGAGTACGGAAATAAATAAATGTTTTTTTGCAAGTCCTCCGGAATTCCTTTAGCTGTCACACTTCCCCCCAAAATACCACCCAAGATGGCTGCCGTAGTATCAGTGTCCCCACCACACTCAATCATTTCTGCAATACTTCTTCTAAAATCCCCCTTATAGCTCAGACACGCATGAATAACCGCAGGAACAGTATGATACATATATCCGCTGACTCCATTTCTAAGCCCCAAACGTTCCATATATTCCTTAGTACTTTCTTTATTATTAACACTCTCTACAACCTCTTCAATAATTTTAAGAAACTCTAAGCTTTCATAACCAATAAGAAGTACTTTTAATCCTTCATAAAAACTTGAAGGGTCTACTTCCTTACGGGTAGCGACAACAAAAGCTGCATATGCGACAGTTAGTGCACCAATTTCTGCTCTTGGGTCGGTATGGGTAATCCTCGTAGAAATCCTCACAAGGCTTTTCATTTTTTCAATATCGTTTCCATAAAGAATTCCTATCAATGCACTTCTCATTGCAGGTCCGTTCCCTGCAGAAAAAACACCGCTATTTTCGGGTGAAAAGCCCAAAAGCAGCTTTATACATGCCCTTAATGATGCAAAACCAACCCCTAAAGGCATTGATATTATCCATTTTCTCAGGGATTTTGCAAGATATTTTGAAAATGTTCCTTCATCCCCCGAGGAATGATACAAAGCGTGAGCGACCATCAATGTATGCTCCGTATCATCAGAAATAAAACCTTTGCCCAAAAAGAACTTTTGACTGTCAATATTTTTATAAAGCTTTTTTTGCCGATTTGCCGGCAATCCTTCATACAATAACCCTAACGAATCCCCAACAGCCGTTCCGATTATTGAGCCTAGAATTATTTCTTTCACAATTTATCAAATCTCCTCCCGGACATTTTTCAATTTATTAATTTATATTTTTGCCAGCAAGTCTGCCTTCAACGGCTTTTTGCCTTCACCCTGAGGTATCTCAACTCCCTGGAACTTGGCGTAGTTTACTTTTACTCCGTCATCCAAATCAATCTTTATTTTCCGGTTTGCAACATGGGCAATTACCTGGTCATACTGCAAACATTCTTCCATCTGCTTTAATATCTGTTCTTTTTTCTTTCTTGCATTGGCTTTTTCTCTTTGTGAAGCATTGGAGTCAATAGCAATATCCAGCCTTTTAATCTCATCTTCATAGGATTTTTGCAATTTATGAAGGTAATCGGTTCTTACCCTTGCCACTGTAAACTCATCATAACGGTGAATATAGACAAGTGCTTTAAAGCCATCCTGCTTTCCGGAATCAAAAAGCCAGTATATAGGCTTTTTCTGGTATATTTGCACATGATCCTTGTAAAATTCCTTTATGAAATATCTTCTAATAGCCTGCCTTGCCGTTTCAGAAGTTTTTCTTCCAATTGTATCGGCAATGTAGTCCAAATTTTCTTCTAAAGTATCTTCACCGAAAGTTGCTTTAACGAATTCAATAAACCTTCCAACGATGTCATCTTCAAAGTACTCGTCACCGGTAATGGGCAAAACATTATCCGGGTCAGGTGCAAAAGAAGCATTTGCCCATGAATAATCTTTATCGTCGCCTTCTTCATCTTTTACAGCCTTCTTTACTTTCCACTGCTCCCCCTCATATTTCCACTTGTCATTAAAATCCCCACCGGCACAAATAAGTCCCTCTTCGTCAATGGAGTACCGGCCGAACATGCATCCTACCGCATAGGAGATAAATGACTTTATTTCCCTTACCCTGTCGGCCTTCCTAACGGTTATATCCTTTTCCTCTACTTCGGGAGCAAGCTCATCCTGCAAACTGTATATTTCTATGAATATCCGATTTAGCTTCTCTTCATTGACTTTCAGCCGGTCAAACCGATTTTCCGCAAAGGCCGACCAATTATTAAACGCCTGTTGTATTGTAGTTTTATCTCCTTTATAAAGGAGTAAAGGGTGTTTTCTAAAGTCCCAGGATGTTTCGAATATATCCCAGTCATTACGTGACAAATTAATGTTTTCATTAACCAAAAAACTGATTTCGGACACTTTATCGGCATCCGGCAAAATAACCGGCAGTGAAGCAACATTTCCAACCTGAAAATTTAGAGTGGGATTAAGTACTCTCATTAGGACTGTCGCAATTTTAGAGCACAAAAGTCCAGTTATAAACAAATGATATTCCTCCGGAGGAAACACAGAAGAACCTCCCACGTCAAAAATAAACCCTTGGTCTGAATATCTGGCCCCAAAATATGATGAACTTACAAAGGACCAGGTAATTCCCTTCCTAAAATAATAACCGGGATTTCTTACAACCGATGGTTTATTATTTCGTATTTCTTCACCGTCATTCTCCCAATTAACAACATATTCATTGTTGCCATACCACTTTCTAAAGTCCCCGCCTTTGTTATAAGGAAACCATTTGTAGCCACTGTTTCTTGCAATTTCACTATTGGGAATACTAAACCCTATCTTTTTATAATCGACTTCATACCAAATTCTTAAAAATCTATCATTATCCGCCGTTGCCATCCCTTGCTTCGGTTCTGCAATTTCACTTAACGGTTTTCCCTTGCTAAAGCTATTAAGGACATTCTTACTCACCCAATAAGCAATCGGCATACCTAAAATAGTTTTAAAATTATCTGATGCAGCAATATAATACAGTTTACTATCATTATCTTTTGCAGAAAGCATTGAATTTTCTTTCTCTTTAGCATCTTTTATATCAACAAGCCTGATAAAAACAGATTTATATTTCTGCAATAAAAAATTCTTTAGAACAAAAGCAGTTGTCTGTACAACTTCCCCACCTATTTCTTCAAACGCTCGCGGTCCGAGATGAATCATATTGACAATAGTTTGGCTGGATATAACTTTTTCCCTTAGCTTTTCAAAGCTGGACAGAAACATCCAAGAATGCTGGTTAATCATCGCCATCATACCATTTCGCTTAACATACGGAACTTCCATAAAAGCTGAAAAAAGATCACTTTTGCTGTCGGGATATTTTTCCCTTAAAAACTCCACTAACTTGACATTCATACCCCTGCCGCCCATATAAGGCGGATTTGTACACACCACGTCATATTTTTGGCTCATTATTCTTGCTTGCTTTACCAATACAGGCACTTTCTCAAGGATTATACTCCTATACTGATATTCAAATAAATCTCCCGTATCGCCGTCTCTTATTTCCTCCAACCTTCTTACAATATCGTCAAAATCAATAGGCTTTACCTCAAGGATAGAGCCATACTCCTTGGCATCATGAAATATATCTATCAAATATTCGGCTTGTTGTTCTAGATCGCCATTGGATAAATCATTCAAATTTTCCCCTGACTCAAATCCTCTCTTTCCGTTTCTTGGCCCACTCTCTAAAGATGAACCTGAGGCATTAGAACATCTTTTTTTGAAATAATCAACTGCTTCCTTTGAAATACCGTTACTTTCCTGTATAGCACATATATTAACATTAAGCTTTTCTTTGAATATCCTTCTGTTCTTACTCCTCGCCTTCATCATAACTGCAAAACAGGCAAGCTGAGCGGCCCTGTCGTCTATATCCAGTCCGTACAGGTTGTTTTCAATAATAAGCTTTGGAATATCCTTTTCAGAATATCCTTCACTCTTGTAGATATCATAAAGAACGTCAAAGGCATACACCAAGATATGTCCGCTGCCCATGGCAGGGTCCAGCACCTTTATATCCTCCGGCCTTAATTCCCTGCTTTTAGCTCGCATTTCCTCCAACTGTTTTAAAACTTCAGGTTCCTGTTCTGCTTCCTCAATGTAATACTTCCACTTGGCTTTCAGCTCTTCATTAGGATGCCCTTCCAGCCACAGCCTTCCCAATGAATTTTCCACCATGTATTTGACAATCCAGTCAGGAGTAAACAGCTGGGTAGCCGCAGGAATATTCTCTTTGGCTATCTTTATATTCTTCTTTAACCCTTCAAAAACTTCATCTTTCTTTTCCGATATATAATATTGGTACATCCACCCTATAATTTCCACTTGGTCTTTAAAGTCTTCCTCCGATATGTCCTCCACCAGTCTTCTTATTACAGACCCTTCACCAAGAAGATTTGAAGGCAGAAGAATTTCTGTATAATCCTCAATCTTCTCAAACAATCCCGGAAGGATTTCTTTCAGAGCATTACACTGCCTTACAAGAAGGTACCTGTACAAAGCTTCGGTATCATTGGCATCCTGCAGTTTATACACCAGTTCTCTGTCCAAATCAAGGTCTATATTTGGTGCTTCTCTGATAATATCCGGCTCCTTCCTGCCGTGCTCTATAGAAGACAATACCCTCACACCTGTAGGAAGGTAATCGTTAACTTCCATGAAACGCAGGGCAATAAACCTGTTAAACCAGGTGTATGCAGCTTCCTCTATCACATTATCAAATCCATTTTCATTTATCCTGGCCACAAGGCTCTTTCTTTGCTCCATCTCCTCCATGTTCAAACTTCTGCTGCCTATTATCATTGTGTCTGAAGAAAAAACTTCAGGCTCTTTTATTTCCTTCTCAGTTATTCCTATTTCATAAGCTTTTTGCTTTATATCTTCAATGAATTTTTTTCTAGCCCATACTGCAAATTTCTTAATTGCTGCTTTATCCATGCTGCCGCCTCCTTAATTTTCATGATTAAGCAAATTGCTGTCTGATTGCCGGTCTCCATATCACCGCCGGCTATTTTTTCTTTAAAAAGTCGCTAATAGTCCTCTGGCTTTATTCTTTAAGTTTTTGGATTATGAGGGCTCACGCATCGATATTTTAATTATATCATCGAGTAAAATATTGTACAGGCTTTAGCATAAAGCTGTAATGTTTAGAATGGCAGAACAAAAAAAATGCCGTACAACTCCTCATATCTTTATTATTGACATGCCATATGGCAATAATATAAAATAAATTGTTCCCTAATAATTTATAAATTAATAATTAACGGTAAGAGGTTATGCTGTTATGCAAAATAAAATCAGTTATGAAGTAGAAAGAAGAAGAACGTTTGCAATTATATCCCACCCTGACGCCGGTAAAACTACTTTGACAGAAAAGCTTCTTCTGTATGGAGGCGCTATAAGACTGGCCGGTTCAGTAAAGGCGAGAAAAGCAAACAAATTTGCAACATCCGACTGGATGGAAATTGAAAAACAGAGGGGTATCTCGGTTACCTCAAGCGTTTTGCAATTTGAGTACAACAACTATTGTATTAATATATTGGACACTCCTGGCCACCAGGACTTTAGTGAAGATACCTATCGAACTCTTATGGCTGCCGACAGTGCAGTCATGTTGATTGACGGCGCCAAAGGAGTTGAGGAGCAAACCATTAAGCTCTTTCATGTTTGTAAGATGAGAGGTATTCCCATATTTACTTTTGTAAACAAAATGGACAGGGCAAGCAAAGACCCCTTTGAACTCATGGAAGAGCTGGAAAACGTCCTTGGAATCCGCGCATATCCCATGAACTGGCCGATAGGAACCGATGGAGATTTCAAAGGAGTATATAATAGAAAGCTTTCCCAGATAGAGTTGTTCGAAGGGGGCAATCACGGTCAGACTGTCGTTTCATCAACCAAAGGCAGCGTTGATGACAAGATATTTGCCGAGCTTCTTGGAGAGCATTATCATAATAAGCTCTGTGAAGATATCGAGCTTCTTGATATGGCCGGTGATGCTTTTGACAAGAAAAAAATATTGCAGGGTGAACTTACTCCGATGTTCTTCGGAAGTGCCATGACCAACTTTGGAGTACAGCCCTTTCTTGAAGAGTTTTTGGAGCTGGCCCCGAAACCTGGCATAAAGAACTCTTCTGAAGGAGAAGTGGACCCCGAATCGGACAAGTTTACCGGATTCGTGTTTAAAATTCAGGCAAATATGAACCCTGCCCACAGGGACAGAATAGCTTTTATCAGAATCTGTTCCGGGTGCTTTAACCGCGGTATGTCAGTCTATCATGTTCAGCAAGGAAAAGAAGTGCGTCTCTCCCAGCCACAGCAGTTTATGGCACAGGAACGCACCATTGTTGAAGAAGCCTATGCTGGAGATATAATAGGTGTGTTCGACCCCGGAATATTCCACATCGGAGACACCTTAAGCGAAGGCAACAGCAATCTAAGGTTTGAAGGAATTCCGATATTCCCGGCCGAACATTTTGCCAAAGTTACTCCTGTGGACACTATGAAACGAAAGCAGTTTATAAAAGGTATCAATCAGCTCGCTGAAGAAGGTACAATACAGGTATTCAAGCAAATTGATATTGGGGTTGAGTCCCTTATTGTCGGAGTCGTAGGAGTTTTGCAGCTTGAGGTTTTGGAGTACAGACTTAAGAATGAGTATGGCGTGGATTTAAGAATTCAGCGAATTCCCCAAAGACATGCCCGCTGGATTGCGTCGAATGACACAGATCCTCGAAATCTGACGTTAACAAGCACCACTATGATTGTACATGATGAAGATGAAAGATATGTTCTTCTGTTTGAAAATGAATGGTCCATACGCTGGGCTGAGGAAAAAAATCCTTCGTTAAAACTGCATGACATTGCAAAAAGGGATTTATAATATTCAAACTTGAAACTATTAAAATGAGGGTGGGCACATATGCCAACCCTCATTTCTTTCATCTGTCATATTTATTTGTTCAATATTCGAACCGCGTTTCTCCTTATTGCTTGTTTACTATTGTTTCTTTTTGATCTTTGTTCCTTACGTAGTAATGGTCTATAGAGCTTTCCAATATGTGTCCGTAAGCCCAGTAACCTTCCTCAACATCGGTAAACGGTACCTTTGCTCCTTCAAGCGGCCCTCTGAACAGCATTTTGTTTATTATTGTAACAGCTTCACTTCGGGTTATGTAGTTATCGGGCTTGAATAATCTCACACCGTTTTCCAGATAACCTTCTATCAATCTTACCCTGTATATTTCTTCTATGTAGTTCTGAGCCCAATGATTTTCGATGTCTGCGAAATTCGACTCTTCATGTTCAACATTTTTCAGCTTCAAATATTTAGCCAAAACCGTAGCAAATTCTGCCCTCGTTATAAAATTGTCCGGACGGAATGTACCGTCTTCATATCCTGTAAACAGACCTTTTTCTGTCACGGCAATTATATTGTTGTACGCCCAATGGTTCTTCGAAACATCCGGATATGTTCTGCTGCCTGAAATCTCTTGCTTCAATCCCAATATATTTGCCATAATTGTTGCCACTTCTGCTCTTGTTATATTGTTCAAAGGCCTGAATGTATTGTCTTCATAGCCTGCAATATATTTTCCGTGGAAGTTTTCGCCAAATCTATTCGAGTAAAGAAGGAATATGGTTTTTGATTCATCGTCATCTTTGTTAATCAATGTTCCGTCTGCCGTAACGTAAGCTGTGGCCGAAGAACTTATTTCCGGCACATCAAGTAGATTTACCTTGACCTTGTATTGAATTTTGCCTGAAGAATTCGCTTTAAGAGATTCAATTTTCCATTCAATGCTATTCTCTTTTTGAGTACCTCCAGCCACATCCACAGCAGTGGTGTCTTCGGGTATTTCCGCCTTTACGACAACATTATTTGCCTGAATATTGGTTTTGTTTTTGTAGGTGACGGTAAAGGTAATTACTTCACCCTCTTCGTATTGCGATTTGTCGGCGTGTATGAATACGGACAAATCCATGGGATAGACAGCAGGGATGTTTGGATTAGGCTCTGTAATTTCATTGTTATTTTTACCGCCGTTATTACCACCACCGTTATTGCCTCCGCCGTTATTGCCTCCACCGTTATTACCGCCGCCGTTATTACCGCCGCCGTTATTACCACCGCCGTTATTGCCTCCGCTGTTATCTTTCTTCTCTTTTATTACAACCTTTTTACTTGTCTCAGGCGAAATGTTTCCGGCATTATCAATTGTTCTTGCACAGATTTCCGTCTCTCCCAATGCAGTTATTGTTATTACAGTTCCATCCTCATATTTTTCCCAATCTTTTGTAGTCGCACCTTTTAAGCAGTACTCGGTTCTGTTAACTCCGGACTCATTGTCAACTCCCGGCACAATTGTTGCCGTAATCGATTGTCCTTGAGTCTCCTGCGCACTTGTATTAATTGTCGGCGCTGTCGGAGGATATGTATCAATATTAGTCACAACTTTTACAGCCTCTTTGCTTAAATTCCCCGCCAAATCCATACATACGGCATAGACTGCCTCATTAACCGACAAATAAAACTTGTCTTCATAGCCCGACCATTTGTCATCCTTGCCGACTTTATACAGTCTTGTAACAGCATCATCGGGATAGATTATTTCAATCAATACACTTTCTTTTGTCGGTATATTGTTGTCAGGTTTCTGCAAAATAATCGGTGTCTCCGGAGGAGTCTTGTCAATATTGCTAATCACCAATTCTGCAACTTCCGAAACATTTCCTGCCTCGTCAGTTGCCCTTGCTTCTATTTTGCCGTTATCATCCATTACTACTTGGTCATTTTTCGAAATATCGGTTATTGACTGCCAAGATCCGTCATTTATCTTTATCTCTTTTTTCACAGCATCTTGAGGATAATACACCGATACTACAACACTTTCGTTTGTTATCTCTGTTTTGTCCGGAACAAGCACCGGCTTTTCAGGCGGCACAGTGTCAACTGTAAACTCTATCTTGTCCGGATTTGACCTTACACCCATTTTATCCACTGCCCAGAAATAAAAGCTGTGCTTGCCGTCTTTAAGGTTAAAGGGTGTCAAATCTATAGTTCCGCTTATACTCTGGTTGGTTCCGTCGGCTATAATGGAATCTTTAAAGAGATTTCCGTCCATGCTGTCATTATAACTGTCAAAGCTAAAGTACAATTTCAGCTCGTCACCTACGTTTTCATCTTTAACATAACCTTTAACATCAATTTTATAATTGGTAATCATACCGCGTTTCGGCTCCGAAAGATATACTTCGGGACGAACGTTTTCAGTATATTTAATCTCAACCTTATATTTATAATATTTACACTTTTCTTTAGTTACACTACCTTCATATTTTACCCAGGACCATTCTTTTTCTGTATCATAACCAGAATCTACTTTTTTAAGGATTCCTTTATAACCGTCAACATCATAATTGTGTATTTCCGGGAAATCGTTTGAAGCAGGGTCCTTTATAGTTATCGTAACCTCCTTTGTGTGAGATTTCTCTTCATACACACCTTCCGAAACACTAACGGTTACTTTGTCTCCCTCTCTTTTATAAGACACTTTTCCCGTATCAACAGTAACATCTGAAATCTCAAAAAGATTCGGTATTTCAACTGTTTTTGAAGCCTTTTCGTTCATGCTTTCTTCAAAGTTTATAACAAAGGTTTTTTCTTCAGGTTTTGCCGATACAAAAGCTGCATTTTGACAAAGGACAGTAAAAAGTAAACATAATGCAACTAAAAACAACAAGGCTCTTTTACCCCAAATTTTCCTCATTTTTGCCACCACTCCTTGTACAATTAATATTGTTATTTCATCAGTGACTTTTGCCACTGTTCGA
>NZ_DAORXT010000094.1:0-10806 GCF_035371925.1 Acetivibrio sp.
AGCTTGCTCCTGAAATAGAGACCTCGAAAGCAATACGAGTTTTCGAGAGCATTAGTAAATATAACCGGAGGCACGATAAAAATCAGGGCAAAAGATGATGCAATAGACAGTGTAAGAAGCGTTACTATAAGTAATGCAGACGTTAAAGTAAGTGTAGGCGGCAAGGATATAAAGTGTGAAGGTACTCTAAATATTGCTGAAGGCTGTCTTGGTACGTTGGATGCAGAGTAAAACTTTGGGCTTTAAAAGGAAGGATATTAGCCTTTAGTGCGGAAGTTAGGGAAAAAATACATAAGGCTTTTTGAAACTGTAAAAGAAAACGTTTTTAATACTTTATATATTAAAATAAGATTATAAGAAATAAATATTACTTCTTATAATCTTATTTTTTATTTAGTAGTAAATAACAATCCAAAAAGTGTTGTAGCTATAGAAACAGAAAATAATCTCTCAATAGTAGAGAACAATATAACAAGCAATTTTGAATTCGACAAGAACACTGTTTGTGAGGGCCAAAATCTATGAAAGTAAAGTTAATTCTATTATTTTTAACGGGAGTTCTATTATTAATATTGATACCGGGGTGCGTTAATTATGGGCTTTGGCAAAAACCTCAAAGATACTCCAAGGCACCGGACGGGCTGCTTGATGAAAGCATGAATCAGGATGATGGAGAATTTATAGATTATGAAATAATAGAGCATATTTTAAGAAATCTTCCTCAAGGATCCGAAATTCTATACCCTGATAATTTGCCCGAGAAAAAATATATTAAGACCGATCTGGACGGAGACAATCGCTGTGAAATTATCGCGTGTTACAGGAATGAAAAGGAAAATGTACAACATGGCATTGTCATTATAAGTGATGAGACATGGGAAAAATTATGGGCGGATGATATGCGAAAAGAGGATAATAATCCTGCAACTCTTGATAGACTTGTTGTCTAAAATCAAAGCGATGAAGGACTTGATGGAATTCTTGTGGGTTGGATGCATTCTGGCTATAACGTTTGCGATGTTTTTGTTTGGAAAGATGGTATTTTTCGAAGTATTGATAATGATGAATTTGGAAATTCATTGCTAGGCGATTATTCTTACCTTGCACTTGATAGTGCAGCAAAGGACAGAGCTGATAGTATAATAATCAAGCATCAAAATAGCGCAATATATAAAAAATATATACTTAAATAAGAAAAATTCAGAATCACCGTGGGATTACTCGGATTTGCTACTTATATTTATTTCAGAAGAAAATAAATATAATCTTGTAAACAGTGTTGTTGAAAGGGAGCTGGATTACCAGTTGATAGATATAGAATCGGATGGAAAAAATGAACTTCTTGTTGAAAAGAAAAATCAGCATAAATGGGATGTCAGGAGTGTTACTATTTACTCACATAAGAATGATAAACTTGACATAATTTTTGATGAGTATTTGGCATGGAGTAATAACAAGTGCGCATATAGCGTGTATAATGAATTTGACTTTAAACCGAATCCGGATGCTTCAAATATTCTCGATATTGAATTCAACGTTCGTACATTTATCGACGATTATAATTCTATTAATGAAAATGAAGCTGGCGCTCACTGTGCTTGGTTTGATTTTCCAAAAGTCATTGATGAAGTATATGTATTTAAATTTGACGGTGAAAGATATGTTTCCGACAGACCGGTGTTTGAATACAAAAAATAAAACAGAGTATTCTATAATTTTTCGTAAATGTTGATTTTGTTGGAATTTTTCCTTGTAAATGAAAAGGTAAGGATTAATCTTTATATTGGTTGAATTTTTTAATTTGATTTATTATTTATAAGTTGCTATAATTAAACTAAAGCGGATTATGTTATACTACGAGTTATATTTTGTAGCTTTTGGGGGAGCTTATGCTAATAAACAATTTGCTGGACAGGCTTAAAAAGTACAAGTTTTTTTCAGAACTATTGACTCCTGAAGCCTTTTCTCAAATGAAGAGATATGTGATTACAGGCTTCACAGGTTTTGCAATTGAATATGCTTTGTTTTTCACGTTTTATTATTATATTTTTAAAAGATTTTTTCCTTTTGGATATTCTTTTGCGAAGAGCATTGCAGAAAGCTTGGTCAATTATGATTTAAAAGGTGATACATATAGTTATTTGTTTGCAAATGCGATTGCCTATGTCGTTGTCTTTTGGTTTAATTTTCTTGTCAACAGGATTTGGTCTTTCAAATCGAAAGTTAATATCTTCAAACAATTAAGGCAGTATGCTGTCTTGTTTATATTTAATTTGTTTGCCACCAGTGCATTATTATATCTGTTAAGCGATAAAATCGGTATTATGCCTGCGGTTTCCAAGGTACTTGTAATGGGATTGGTGGTATGCTGGAATTTTATTATCTACAAGAAGGTTATTTACAAGTAAAGGAGAAAATTAATTATATCAAATTTTCGTAAGGAGAGTAGGTTGAATGATTGGACTTTTATATATTGCAGTTGCATGGCTAAGCGGCTATGTTATTTTAAAGCGAGTGCTGCCTTCAATATTTGATTTTTCAAACTCCTTGTCATTAACGGGAAAACAAGTAAAGCTGCCGGCGTGGATGGTAACACTTCCGGCTTCGTTTTTGGTGGGAACGCTTTTAGTTACATGGACCACGTACATAAGTGCCTATTTATTGAGGTCGACCGGCAAACCGATGCTATTTGGCAATATAGTTTCTTTCTCTCTTTTTTCGATTATTATTATCTTTTTCCTTGTCCGAAACGGGAAAAATGTTTCCTCACTATTCAAATCAACAACTCCCAAGGCAGAAAGAAGCTCATTTTTAGAAAATAACTTTGTTGAAATAATATATGTTTTGGCTTTCTTTAGTGTGTGGGCATTTCTTATGTTTGATTCTTTTCACATAGAAAACGGTATAATGAAGATTGCATGGTCCGTATCAAGCGACTTTTCACCCCATCTTGCAGTAATTAGGTCTTTTTCCTACGGTTTTAACTTTCCCACTGAATATCCTCATTTTGCAGACGGCAATATGAGATACCACTTTATGTTTTTGTTTTTGGCGGGAAATCTGGAGTTTCTGGGATTGAGGCTTGACTGGGCTTTTAATCTTCCGTCCATATTGGCAATTGTTTCATTCTTGATGCTTCTTTATTCATTTGCTGTATTACTGCTCGGTGAAAAAATAATCGGGGTTATGACGGGAGTGTTGTTTTTCTTTAGAAGTTCTTTTGCTTTCTTTACGTTCATAACGGGAAAAACCACGGTAAAGGAGGCCTTAAGCGGGCTCGGAGGGCTTATGGAACATATCGGTAATACGCAAAATGAAGAGTGGGGACTCTATGCTCAGAAAGTTTATGTAAATCAACGGCATTTGAGTTTTGCATTAGGCATAATGATGCTTGTTTTGATAGTGGTTCTTCCTTTGTTTATTAAGATGATGACAAGTATTGGCGAGCTTTATCGGAGAAGGTCACAGGAATCCGATGAAAATCCAGGCAACGAGAGTTTTCGCAAGCAATATATCAAGGAGTTTGTTTCGAGCAAAAGCTCATGGATTCCGGAAAATATGCTGACATCTGTGATAATGGGAATCATTCTCGGACTCACAAGCTTTTGGAATGGAGCGGTGGTTATAGCGGCACTTTTAGTACTTTTTGTTATGGCTATTTTCTCAAAACACAGGCTCCAGTATCTGATTATTGCATTAATCACTGTGGAACTGGCTTATTGCCAGACGGCATTTTTCGTAAGAAGCGGCAAATCGCTGGTTTCGCCCACCATCTATATTGGCTTTTTGGCAAATACCAACGGATTGCAGCAGGATTTGTGCCAGTACTTTATGAACTATGGTTTTTTGGGTACACTGCAACATTTCTTCAAGCTGATTCCTTATGTTGCAGCTTTCTTTATCGAGCTTCTCGGTATTTTTCCTTTCATTATAGGTATATGCTTGCTTCCTAGAAGCAATAAGTATAAACATTATATAAATGCAGGGTTTATAATAGCTACGCAGATTATCGGTTATTTGTTTATAAAGTATAAATTGGAAAGTGATTTTAAAATCTTAAATGAAAAACTTTTTATTTCGTCGATGTTGTTTGCCTTGCTGTTGATAATAGTTACAAGTTTGGCATATATTTCTTATAACAATTCTCCTGTTCCGCGGGGCACAAGGGCATTAATTCTGGCATTTACTGTTCCGATTATTTTTGCAAGTACCGTAAAGCTAACTTTGGGTGTCGATATAAACCACAAATATGTGATTATAGGTTCCATACTTTTGAATATTTTTGTTGCAGCATTTATATTCTCGCTTTTCAAACTTAAAAGACATTTTGTTATTCTAATGGCGGTGCTTATTTCCATAGTAATTACTGCTACCGGTTTTGTTGATATTGTAGCTCTTTGCAATCTCAACAACGCTTATGTACAAATCAGTTGTAATGATCCTTTGCTGGTTAAAGTAAAAAACGAAACCGGAGAAAATGAAATTTTCCTGACAGATGATTACCATCTTCATACGATACTTTTGGCAGGAAGAAAGATATTCTGCGGTTGGGCGTATTTTACAATGTATTCGGGATACGACTGGGATACTCGAAACACCACAAGGAAAAAAATTCTGACAGCTACTGACGAAAGTACGCTTAGAAGACTTGTAGAAGAAAACAATATAAGCTATATAGTTATTGACAACCAACTTAGAAATTCCAAAGGTTATAGGATAAATGAAGATCTCATAAGAAACACCTTCGAGCTTTTTTATGACGACGGTATGGATGTTACTATTTACAAAGTAAATTAGATTTGCTATAGTTTTATTTGCAAATTATATGGATTTGGCTTGGTTGTAAGCTTAGGCGATTTTTACTGCCGGATTCTTATATTAAAATTAATTATACAAGGTGGGGTTTATGGCTATGGGTAATACTAATGCAAAGAGTGAAAAGAAAAAGAGTTGGATTCCTGATGTGGGAAAACCGGTACCTCAAAATGTTCTTTTGATTGCCGGAGCAGCCATAGTATTGATAAGACTACTTCTGACCACAATTCCAAGTTATCAGGTGGATATGGGAGGATACAGGGCTTGGAGCTTGTATCTGGCCGAATGGGGTCCGAAAGGTATTTATGAAACTTTTCACATTGTATATGCACCGGCATACATGTATCTGCTGTGGATTACGGGAATAATAGCTAAAACTTTTTCTGTTAGTGCCACAACTCATGCTTTCTTGATAAAGTTGTGGGCTGTTGCTTCCGAGCTGATAGGAGCTTATCTGATTTACAAAATAGGAAAAAGATATGGAAAAGAGAGGCTTGGCTTTATTTTGGGAGTGACTTATGCACTCAACCCCGGGGTTTTCTTCAACTCCTCTATTTGGGGGCAATTTGACTCGATACCAGCGACTTTGCTTGTGGGCATGATATATGCCTTTAGTGTCAATCGTAAAATGACGGCGGTGGTATTGTATTCTTTGGCTGTTCTGACGAAGCCTCAAAGCGCGCTGCTTACGCCGTTGGGTATACTATTCTATAAAGACCTGTTTGACATTTCCGCTATTACTAAAGAGAAGATTATAAAATGTGTCAAAGAAACATTAGTGGCTCTTTGCATAGGTTTTTCGTGTTATTTTATCGTTATTTATCCTTTCTATTATCACATGGACCTTTATGAGCAACTAAAGAGTACTTCCGTTGTAAAAGATTTTATTGCCGAGACCATTGACTATTTTTGCTGGATGCCCAATTTGTATCTGACGAGTGTTCAAGATTATCCTTATGCTACTGCCAATGCATTTAACTTGTGGACGTTGCTGGGCGGACAACCGGTAGAGGACTCAAATATATTCTTCATATTATCCTATAATGCTTGGGGAATTATACTGTTTTTAATTTCTATAGGTATAACTTTTGTGTATCTGCTCAAAAACAGGAAAAGCGATTTTGCAATGTATTTTGCATCTTATTTTATCTTGACAAGTGCTTTTACCTTTATGACTAAAATGCATGAAAGATATCTGCTTCCGGCTATAATTTTCCTTACGATTAGCGTTCTGTGGAATAAGTGGATGGCAATACCTTTGGCAGTTTTGAGTGTATGTGTTACTGCCAATCACTGGTACATATATGATTTGTCATGGAAGAATGTTTTCTGGCTGAACAATTATGACCCCGTTGCCATGCCGTTTGCTTTCCTAACCGTTTTATTGGTGATATTCTCGGCAGGATTCATTGTAAGACAGATTTTACCGCCGGAGAAGATTAAAAATTAGGGTTGTCTGTTAGCGAAATAAAAAGGAGAGTCAAGAGATTATGAATATATGTATTGTTGGTGCAGGAGTCACAGGACTAGTGGCGGCAAACGAGCTTGTTAAAAAAGGGCATAATGTTTCCGTGTTCGAGGAAGAGGAGCAGCATGGAGGACTGGTAAAAACAATAGACGTTGGCGACGAAAAGTTGGAAGTATTTTATCACCATATATTTACCAATGATGTGGAAATAGTTAAATTGATTGAAGAGATGAATCTTTCTTCCGAGCTTATGTGGCTTGAACCGAAGAACTCCATATATATTAACCGTAAACTTTATCCCTTTACTTCTCCGGTAGATTTGTTGCTTTTTAGAGAGCTTCCTTTTATCGACAGGATAAGAATGGGATTGCTTGTATTTAAAGCAAAGTTCTTAAAGGATTGGAATCAGCTGGAGAACATGAGCTCCAAAGACTGGATAATTAAAAATGCAGGCAAGAATGTGTATGAAAAAGTTTGGGGTCCGTTGCTTGTTTCAAAGTTTGACTATGATGCCGATAAAATTTCGGGCACTTGGCTGTGGAATAAATTCAAGCTTAGGGGTTCGACAAGGGGAAAAAATATTAACAAGGAACAGTTGGGATATATGAAAGGCAGCTTTGGGATAATATATGACAAATTGGCGGAAAGAATAACCTCTGCCGGCGGAGAAATACGTTATTCAAGTCCTGTGGACAGGATTGAACCCCAAAAAGATAAAACCTTGAATGTTCATAGCAACGGCAAAGTATATAATTTTGACAGGGTTATTGTTACAACTTCTCCGGAAATTCTTAGTAAAATGAATGTTCCTTTCCCGAAAGAGTACAGTGAAAAGCTTTCGAAAGTAAAGTACAAAGCTAATATCTGCATGGTTTTGGAGCTTTCGGAGAGATTGTCGGATTACTATTGGACTACAATTGCAGAGAAGGATTTTCCGTTTGTGCTGTTAATAGAACATACCAACTTGGTTACCGAGCATGGCTATAAGTCCCATGTAATTTATCTTTCCAGGTATTTGGACAAAAAGAATGAGTTTTATTCGCTAAGCGACGAAGAGATTCAAAAAGAATTTATAAAATACCTAAAAATTATGTTTCCCAATTGGGATGAATCAACGATAAAACGGGTGCATATCAGCAGGACAGATTATGCCCAACCGGTTATAGTACAACAGTATTCAAAGATTTTACCGGAAATTGAAACTCCTGTGGAAAACCTCTATTTGGCTTCCATGGCTCAAATATATCCGGAAGACAGAGGACAGAATTATTCTGTGAGGCTTGGAAAACAAGTGGCAAATATGATAAAATAAAAAAATGAAGCATAAATATAAAAACATTATTTGGAGGGAAGATTGAAATGTTAAAAAAGGTGGCAGCCTGTATAGTATTTGTTTTGTTGTTTGGTATAATGTCTTGTCAGTGGGCTTTTGCCGGAGAAAATTTGTTGCAAAACCCGTCTTTTGAAGATATAAGCGACAATAAACCCACTGGATGGGAAACATGGGCTTGGGATTACAAAGAGGATGTTGTTTTGTTTGGTGTGGGACAAGAAGGTTCACACGATGGGCAGTACCATGTAACTATTGAGAATAAAGAAGCAAGAGACGCGCGATACCTTCAGCAGGTGTCAGTCAAGCCGAACGCTTGTTACAAGTTTTCTGCCTGGGTTAAAACCGAAAATGTGGGCCAGGATGTTTTGGGAGCTACCTTGTCTTTGGAAGGAGCTACCTCGTATTCGAGAGACATAAAGGGTACCGTTAGTGAATGGCAATATACTGAGTTGTATATCAGGACCGGTCAAGATGCAAGTACAATAAAAGTATCATTGGGATTGGGCGGATACGGCAATTTGAATACCGGAAAGGCGATGTTTGACAGCGTAGCACTGGAGGAAGTAGACAGCATACCGGAAGGCGCGCAATATGCAGATGTAGGAAATTCCGACAACGGTTCAAATGCTTCTTCAGGCGGCGACCAAAAATCAACATCCGAAGATACGCAGGGGAAATACACAGTTATCTGGTTCATAATTTCATTGATTGTTTTAGTGATGATAGCCTATTATTATTACAGAGAAAAGAATCAAAAATCAAGAAATACCAATGAAGATAAGGAAACAACAAGCAAGGATACAACAGATAATGCCACAACAAGCGAGGAATCAACAGACAACGGCGCTACAGACAATGAAAAAGAACAATAAAATCTTTATTCCAAATTCAGATTGATATAAAAGCTTACGCTAATGAAGAATAAAAAGGCTGCGGATTCTATTTCTGCAGCCTTTTTATTATCAAATAGAGTTCACCAACTCATTTATTTTATTCATCCGGCTTCTCTTCTACGGGGAAGGTAGCTATAATTCTAAGGATATATCTTTTTAACAGGTTAACATCGCTGGAGGTAATCTTTTTATCTCCATCCAAATCAGCAGCCTCTAATCCGTGAGGATAGGGAAACTCGGTAATATTTTTGAGAACATAACGTTTCAGTAATGAAAGATCGCTGGAGTTTACGCTAAAGTCACCGTTAACGTCGCCGTACTTGAAAGTCTCATCGGTAATTCCACCCAGCGGTATTACGTGGTCAAGGCCTTTCTTCCACAAAGTTGGCTCGATTATTGCATATTTTTCTTCATCGACTGTTTTCCAATCTTCAAGCATTAGGCCGCCGGTATCGGCAGAATTGGGATTAAAGGCCCAGAAAGTATGATGGAGTTTTTTCTCTGCAATAAAGGTTCCCAGACATTCAAGCCATTTGCGGTTGCTATCTTTGATAAGCTTTCCGCCCCATTCTCCAATCAACATGGGTGCAATATTTTGGTCTACAATATAATACCAGTTGGGATACCAACACTCCTCGTAAAGGGTGTTGATGTCAAAATCTTTTTTAAACCACGGCTGCATATAAATATCCGGTCCGTAATCATGTACGGAATATACGAGCTTGTCCGGAGCGGATATAACGACAGGGTGGTCGGCAACTCCTCTCAAGTTTCCGCCCCACCAGTTGCAGTATGTAGTAAATTCACCGCAGTTGGTGTAATCATATCCTTCCATCGGGTATGCCTCAACACCTTCTACAACAATCAAAACGTTTGGATTTATTGCAAGTATTTCTTCGGCAATAATTTCGGCTGCCATCTTCCAATTGTTCGGGTCATCGGAATCATCCCATTTGGCGATATTAGGTCCCGAGTATTTTCCGTGGGGCTCATTTTTTAGGTCCATCGCAATAACTGTGTCATCATCCTTGTACCTTTCGGTAATCCATTTCCAGGCCTCGATAAAATCCTCGAAGCTCACATCTTTGTTGTACCAGAGGTTGTCCTGGTACGAATCCTTGGAGGCACCGTGCATGTCAAACATAACCTTCATGCCGTTTTTCTTCATATGTTTTATTGTATAGTCCAGTATTTCAAGGCTGTCGAGACCGTCAAGACGTGGATTTTCATATGTATTTACGAAAGAAGTCTCAACTCTTTTGCCGTTTTTCCATTCGAGAATAAGTTCGGTACTGATGGGGATTCTAAGGAGGTTAAAACCTAATTTTGCCATTAAATCAAGTGAGTCTTCAAGATTGCATTTGTTAAGACCGTAAAAACCGTTTGCTCCGTCGGTCTCGAAACCGAACCAGTTTATGCCTGTAAGGTAAACGGTATTTCCTTTGGAGTCTTTGATTAAGTTTCCTTCCACATGAAGCCAGTCATCATCATTTGGCGGTGGTGTCGGTTCCGGTGGTGGCAGAGGCCCTTCTTTTCCCCATACCAGTTTACCTTTGTAGTAGAGCGTCATTTTATCGTATTCGGCATAATCGGTAAAGCTGGGGTCATAAGAATAATCGTTGGATTGGTCATAATAACCGTTGGATATTTTTTTAAGTACCAGCTGCATTTGACCGCTGTTGCCACCGTCTTTTATAACACCGGCTCCGCTGGTAAAGCCAATCTCCGCATATCCCAACTCGGGATGGAACTCTCCAAATATGTTGTTTGCTCCTATTGCAGTATAAAAGGATGTAAGGATTTCTTCAGTAGTACCTTCTTTCTCGTAATAGTACCTTACTCTGAGGTCGGCCATGTCTACATCCATACCGCTGTTGTTGTAAATAATTATGTAAGGACGCATACTCTGATATTTTACATCCAATGAGCCATCCATATAATGGATTGACAGGCCTTCCAAAAAAGTTTCATCAGCTGAGTCATCTGCATTAACGGGAATGAAACCAAAAAGGCAAGAAGTAATCAGGGCAAGAATTGTTAATACAGACAACAGGTTTCGGTTGAAATGTCTTTGTCTCATTAAAATTAAACCTCCCCCACTCCATAAGTAATGGAAAAATAAAATTATGTAAATAGAAATATACGTGCTAATTTAATTATATCATTAATGTAGGGGAGAAATACAGTGCTTTCAAAACGAAAAAGGAGGCGTCCAATATTATACAAGTTAGAGATACAAATTAAATTGTATATCAGTTGAGAGCGTGACATAATTTCGGTAAGAATGGGAAATTTCG
>NZ_DAORXT010000095.1:0-10690 GCF_035371925.1 Acetivibrio sp.
ACGATAGTCCTTATGCCAATATCATTGCCGTTCGGGAAGAAGATTTGAATAATCCTGCCATTGTCGCTTTGGTAAAAGCTTTGCAGTCGGAAGATGTCAGGCAGTACATCACGGATACTTATAACGGCGCAGTGATTCCTGCAAAGCTGGGCAATTAACCGCTGTTTAAAAATCAACATACCTGGATTGAATTCCTATCCTTCATATAAAACATACATCTTCATATAAAAAAGAGAGGTTATCCCTCTCTTTTTCAATTTGTAAAAACACTAATCCCATTAAAATTACTGTACTATATCAAGTTTTTGAATATTGTAAATTCTTTTCAAGCAAGCCTCACTTCGCTTCCTGTTCATCAAGCCATTAGAAAGTTCGAACTAAGTTTTTTCTACCTTGTTATCTATCTGTCCAAGAATCAAATCTCGTTGATATTTGAGGATCATACAGAGGACAACCAAAATCAAATAAAATATCCATAAGAACGTTGATATCAGCCTCTTGCATATCATAGCAATCAAATCTTACTATTTGCGGAGTTGTAAAAATCTGAAACGCACCATACCCCTCTTTTTCAAAATACTTTCCACTATTTTGAATAGTCCAATCAGAAAAAGCAACGGCAATTTTCTTTAAAATATCATCAATCGGAAGAGTTTCAAGTTCTTCCATCAACTCTCCTTCACAACACGCCGTTTGATATACTTTTATATGGTCGCGTGCAAAGTTTTCTTTGTATCTCCAAAAATTCAAATCCACACTCATTGTAAAATTCCTCCATTTTAAATTAAATTTTTTGTGTATATTATAATTTTTTTGCAGGCTATTAGGTCTTTGAAATTCTAAACTACATAGTTTTCCATAGTGCCATAGGATGATTTTCTATTCGCTTTATAATCTCCGGATCATCAAATAATAACTGAGGTATATGTTTTTTCTTTTCAAAGTAATCAAGGAACTCTTTTTCTGAAGGTGTTAAAACCAGTAATTCGGCGAGATAATCCTTTACAACCTTCTTCGCAGTTTCCAAATCGAAAGAATCCCGTTTATAGCCCCCGATTTCCATAAATCTCTCAAATGTCGTATTAATAATTTCCCTATTTTGAAGCATTTCATCTCTGCTGTCATTGATTAAATAATCAAGGTCAATGTCCACAGATAGCCTCGGTAGGTTAAAGATGGCCAGATTAATTGCAGTTCCACCTTTTAGCGCCAATTTACCTTTCAATTTTGGTTCTGTGTTTAGAAATTCAAGAATATCTGACAAACGATAAACCTTTTCCAAAGTGTCACGAGCAAATCCAAATTCAGAAGCTCTTTTTGAAATATAGCTTTTATCATATTTAAACAAGAGGGATTCCTCCTTGCTCAGTTATTTGAAAAAGATCTTCAGGAACTACTAATCTCCATTTATTCAAATACTTTGTACTATCCTTCGTAAGATAGCGTGTGCTTTTCCCGATTTTATTCCTGCAATAAAATATAAATCCATCAGATAACCGGAATTGGTCTTTAAAGTGTTCCATTAGAAAACCTGTCTTCTGATATAAAAACTGCAGGTTATATGCATCCAAATACTTGATTATTTCATTTTCATTCAAGTATGGTATAGATTCTATGCAATTTAACAGCTCTTCAAGACATCCGATTTTTTCAAAGTCTTTTATACTGTCAACAACTGTACGTTCCAGTGAAGTGACCCGAATTCCCAGTGTATCTTTTGGCTCTATAACTCCACTTGATATTTTCGATGAAACATATTTGTAGGTTATCCCATTAAATTCAAAATCATCGAAGCGTTTTTCAGAAGAAACATAGATCTCATAAAACACCTGATTTGATATACCCATATATTCAAAAGCTGAATGATGCGAAAGATAAGCAGTATTATTGATGGCACAAGCTATGTGGTATTTAGTTGCTACAGGCTGTCCATCAGCCACATTGATACATGTATATAGATTATTTCTGATTTTCTTCACCAGACCTTTTTTGACAAACGAAGAACTAGAGAAGATGCTGTCTTTTTGTTTCCGACAAGCTTGTATACATCCTCCATTGTGAAAGTATTTAATTTTACAAGCTGAATATAGCCTACCATTATAGGTACCTCTTTAATTTACGCTATAATTTCTTTAATTATAAAGGTGTTTTTTTATGTTTTAAATTTAATTATTAATATTACTTTAATTATATACAATCTTTCTTTATGTGTAAAGAAATTTTTGTAAAAAATCAAGTAGAAAATGAGAAACACTATCCTTAATTTGGTCAATGCTTTAATTCTTAAAAATTTAATATCTTGGACTGATTTATTTGAATTAGTCGTAAACTCATGCAAAAATATACCTCGATATGTTACCATTAACACATATCAAGGGCATATTCGAGTTGGCAGATTTGCCGAAACTCAGCATCTTCAAGGCTTTTTGAACTTTATTTTTTGGACATCCGTACCACACACTCCGCATAGCACAAATTGATTTCTGCAGACTTTTAGATATGCTGCCGGTTACAATTGCTTCTTTCTAAATATCACTACCGAAAGAAACACAAAAATCAATGAAAGCAGGCAGGAAATCATGATAGTGCTATAAAGAGAAGACGCCTCTATGAAATTCATGATTAATCCCATATTATCCGTCGCTAAAGAAATGGGGTTGTACCTATGCACATCGGGTATGATGTTCATAATCATACAAACAACCACGAGGACACCTGTTATAAGCAGGCCTCCATAACTGTTTCCTGTTAATGTGGCTGAAATCAATAACGCCGACAGTAAAAACAAGCCAAACAGCCATAGGCAAAACACAGAAAACAGAAGATTGGATGTTTCACCCTGCGGGAAAAGATACGCCGTATAACCGTAAGTCAGCCCGAAGCACAGGACAATACTCATCGTCCATACCAAAACCATGCAGGTGTATTTTGAAAGAATGACCGCTGTTCTGGACAAGCCTTTTGTCAGCAAATTGATAAGGGTTCCCTTTGACAGTTCGGATGATAAAACCCCGCTAAACAGAATTACCATCACGATAAATCCCATTTGTGTCGCATTTTTGAAAAACTGCGCCCAGGCATCATAGGCCGATGGCTCCGGTAATGTTATGACTACACCGTCGGTTACAAAGCTTTTAACAATTTCAGGCATCAATTTTGCTATAAGGGGATTTGTGATTCCGAAAACCGCAAAAACCATTAGCATAATGAATAGTTTATAGGTTTTTGTGTATTCAAAGAACTCTTTTTTCAAAAACGCCAAATAGCCTTTCATCGAACCACCTCCATAAACAAGCTTTCCAAAGTTGGTTCCATCACTGCGAATTTCAACGGAACAATACGCTTTTGCGATAGCACACCGAGCAGAAAATGCCCGTCCATATCTCCATCTTTCATAAACACCTTTACAGTGCTTCCATCACGTGACAGACTGATTGACGGCTGCTTCAACTCTTCCGCATTTTCAAAACAGGAAGCTGCTTTTTCACTCTCGAACTCAAGGACAAAACCGTGGAGCCTATGACGCTCCTTTATTTCAGAAAGTGTACCGCAAAGCGCAAGCTTTCCGTCATGCAATACGGCAATACGGTCGCATATCCTTTCAACATCCGACAGGATATGGGTCGAAAATACGATGGTCGTCTTCCCTTTTGCCGCAAGCAAAATATCGAGTATTTCCTTCCTGCCGATTGGGTCAAGCGCTGATGTAGGTTCATCACAGATTAGGAGCTTTGGCTCATTGAGCAATGCCTGGGCAATGCCAAGGCGCTGCTTCATTCCTCTGGAAAACCCGCCAATTCTCTTCTTTTGGTCTTTCAGCCCCACAAGCTCCAGTAATTCCTCGCTTTTTGACTTGATTTGGGTCTTCGAAAGGCCGGCTATCTCACCGCACAGCTTCAAATATTCCATTGGATTCATGTACCCATAGAACTCCGGAACATCCGGAAGAAAACCTATGTGGCGGTTGGCTTTGGATTCGCCATACGTAACTTTTTCACCGCATACGGTTACAGAACCGCTGTCCGGCTTCAATAGCCCAAGAATAATTTTCATTGTTGTTGTTTTGCCAGCACCGTTCTGCCCGACAAATCCGAATATAGAATGCTCGGGGACATCCATATCCAATCCCTTCAACACCTCATGGTGCCCAAAGCTCTTATAAAGCTGTCTGATTTCCAAGACACCCATTTATTCCTCACCTCTACCGAAAGCAAAGTATATTGCCGGACCGATAAACTGTATAAACAGAACGATCAAAACCCACATTACTTTATTTCCGAAACGGTAACGGGGATGGCGCAACACATGTACAAGTGCAGTAATAGCAAGTGCATACTGCGCGATCACCAACGGAATAAGAAACGGTAAATATTCTTTCAACGTAGCCAAATCCATGATTCATTCCTCCTTTAATAAGGTCTTGATTTCATTTCTTTCATAATGCGTCCTGTTGATAACAATTATTTTTCAGTTTTTCTGCAACCCTCTTAAACCGGATTTCATCAGACAATGTTGAAAACACAGGGTTATTGATGACTCCGTCGGCCATGCTTTTACGTATAATTTTTTCATTTCTTGGAGGAGCATTTCCTAAATCGAGCTCCTCAATCCACAGATCTATCAAATTAAAATATTCGTCTCCTTTTAACTTCAACGGATAAATATCACCGGTGACAAGCTCTGCATATCTTTCAAGAATCTCAAGAGCTTTTTCTTTACTCCCAAGCATCATACACCCTTGGGCAGCAACGATGTAGAGCTTCATGAGAAACGACGGATGAAGGTTTTTTAAGTTAAAAGCCTCAGCAATGTCATTTGCACGCTTCAGCGTTTTATCAAACTGTTCGGAGTTGTCTGTACAAAGCATAAGATAATCCGTTAATGCACTAAAGAGATTACACATGTGCTGATATATAGCAACTTGCAATGTCATTTTGGCTTCTTTCGATTTACCAACCATTTGATAAGCTGAAGCAAGAAGCGTTTCACTGGAAATGATTTTCTTTCTTGTTCCCTCCAAAAGCTCAATTACTTCATTTGGATTTCCCAGCATCAACGCGCAGCATGCCTCCATATACAAGGAAAGCTGCACAAGCTCCGCATCTTCACTTTCTGTTTTTACCCGAACAAACAGCTCTTTTGCTTCCGCAAGCACAGAAAGGGTTTTTTCCTTGTCTCCCGATTCCGTGCTGTTGTTTACAAGCAGCGCTCCAATGTGGAATAACAGGGGAAAGCAAGAGAAATACTTTTTAGCAATTTCACGGCAACAATCCAATACTTCATCAAAAGGTTTGGAAGCAAAATCGGCTGATAATTTCACGTACAATTTACGGATATCATCTTTACTCATTTGCGGTTCATAACCCATGAGCTCATCAATGCTTATATTAAAAAGTGTAGCAAGCTGCGGCAGAAAAGTAATGTCAGGATAACTCTGGCCGGTTTCCCATTTTGAAACCGAAGCCTTGGACACGCCAATGTAATTTGCAAGGTCTTCCTGCGTCAGCCCCTTCTCTCGCCGCATTTTAACGATGGTTCTGGCAATATTGATTTCTTTCATCTTCATCACCCACTTTTATTATACCCTTCTATCAAATCATACCTCAATGGATTTATGGTTAATATAAGGTGATAAAATCAACCGTAGGGAAACTTTTTTTATAATCAAACCTTTCAGTATTATAAGAAGAGAGTATCACAGGCTGCTTTAGGGAGCAATTTGCGATACTCTCTTTTTTCAGTATTTAATGCTTAAAAAGTTTTGCACTATGAAATTACGGTTTATGGTATCCTTTCAAAGATATAGGCCTGACTTGCATCGGAAGCTTCTGTCCAAAGTATGATATTGGTGCCGTTTTTCATATTTGCACCGGAGATACCTGCATAAAACCCTTTGCTGTCCATGATTCTGTAAGTTCCGTTTTCCTGTTTTATTATTGTAAAGATTGAAGCAGAATCGGACTGGGTGAGTACCGCGCCCTTCGACCCACTACTATTCCACCACTTGCCGGAATGAACACACTGTATTCTATATTGATTGCCACTTACATTGGTGATTCTGAACTTTTGATTATCATTACCGGTTTTAGTATAAATAATAAGCTTTGCGCCATTCTCTTTACTTGAATTGGGTACATCTATGGCAAAGTTTTTGTCTTTTGAAGCTTTGATATAGTAAATTCCATCTTCCAACTTCTCGCTGCCGGTCATTGCATCGGTGGAGGGATTTGCTTCCGGTGCTACCCCCGTATAAGCCACACCGGGCTGAATAACCGCCTGTTTTGTCTCGCTATCCCAATACACATTGAACTGTGATGCCGTCCCGGAAAGCTTCTTAGCAAACTCACGGAGCTGAATGTAGTTCGTACCTCCGTCAATAAGCCGTGCGTCGGAAAAGGTAAATACTTCGTCATTCAGCTTGAATTTCGTATCACTAATATGGACATTGGTTGTACTTTGAAGCTTGGTTTCGGTAACTGTGCCACTATAGGGCTTGCCGGGTTCAATCACGGCATACTGTCCATCCCAGCCTACATCAAACTGGGCAGCAGTGCCATTGAGCATTGCTGCAATGGCGCGGAGCTGCAAGTAATTGGTCCCGTTTATGGTGTACGCCGCTGTAACGGATACGGGCTGGCCGTTCATGACGAAACTTGTCTTACTGGGTGTGGCAGTGGCCGGCAACTCCTTCCACCGTGAAAAAGAAGTTGATGCATTACCTTCATAGTAGACATAGAAGGCACAATTGTCAGGAAGAGAGGTTGAGGCATCAAACCATATGATGATAGGTGTACCGTCCGCCGATTTCCATTCGGAAGCATTGACCAACAGGTTCGGAAAGTCGGGTGGATAAATCTTGTACTTACTGCCTTCAGCGAAGGGTCCATCGATAGCCCATAGAAACTCCGTATCTTGCGTGATGAGTTGTTTTCCATTTGTCGGTACATTTCCGGAAAGGGCAAGATACTTTCCGTCCATCGTCTGAATCGTATACAGCATCATCATTTCTTCAAACTGGTTCGTACGGCTTCCCTTGTAGGTGAACTTAAAACGTTCTGCTTTTGCGCTGCTAAGCTCGGCCTTACCCTCTGCGTTAATGGCCACACGGGGATTTTGCCCCATCACCGACGCAATGGTATAAACACCGTCTATTATACCTATCACGCTTTCCTTTGCTCTTCCATTGTCTATGGCCCACTTTGCCTCATAAAAAGTATCAGCTTCCATCATCCAATTGTAAGTTTTTTGACACAGGAATATGGCTTGTTCTCTCGTAATCTTTGCATTTGGGCTGGTGTCACCGCCAACACCAAAGCTATCAATTGTCGCTTTGGTAAATTCCTTTTTCCTGTATTCCCCTCCCTCATATTTTACGATCTTAATCAGAGCATCGGTAAATTCCTTATAGGTTGCATAATCATTGGTTCTATACTTTTCTGCAGGAACAATGCCCCAATACAGAAGACGACTTATTTGAAACCATGCGTAGTGTTCGTCCTCCTCCTTGCCCATAAGCTCATCCACACGCACATCAGAAATTACTCCTTTGAGGGTGAACTGCACTTGCCAACTTCCGCGTTTTTTTATCATGATGTCATCGACCAGCAGCATGGCCATTTCCCCACGAGTGATAGGGTCCCTGAAGTTTGCTGCATTGGTAAACCAATCTGTCATACCAGGATGACCATATATATATGCCTCTACTGCTTCCTGCGCCCATCCGGAGCATCTGTAATCCTCAATCTGCAATTTTTCCAGATTGCTCACCTTCGTGTAGTAGTTGTAGCCCTTATATTCAAACTTGGCATAGTCTCCTTCAATCGACGTCACCATCACGTTCGTCCCGTATGGGAGAATCCCACTGGGAGCAGTATCCGGATAGGGACTGAATTCGGCTTGGAACTTTACGACACGATAAAGTGCATTAACGGTCACTGCCGATGCCGGTACCGGCAGTAGGGCTAATGCCGTATATAGGATAAGTATGACGCATAAAAATCCTTTTTTCATCATATAATTCCTCCTTGAAATGCCATTATTGGAATAACAATTATCATTTTATTTTATCAAAACTTTCTACCCAAGAACCGTTTACTGCATAAAACACGTTTATTTTTGCATAAAATATGTTATTTAGGCTCGCAAACTATTTTATCTAAATTTCAAAATAGGTTTAAGAACAACTTTTATGCGGCCTATATACTCTTTTTGAGTCTTCTCATCAATTTTTTCAATAGGACCTACTATTTGTTCCCCGAAATTTCTTCTTTTGGTATTTGCCCGCGTATAGCGGCAGTCCCCGGAGTGTAGGGCATTTCCAAACGTTTTATCGAATTTGATTTCCCTTTTAAATCCTTAGGATCCCAAGTTAGATTCTCCTCCGACATAGCGATGGGAAGTTCGAACTCAACACTTTTCAAAGAAATGTGAATAGCAGACACCCAGGAATCCTTAGCCCCTCGTGTCTCATCTATAAAGGTAAGGCTTTTTTGGCCTTCATGCTGAAGCAGTATCAATAAGTCGTGAATATGCATATTACGCCTCGTTACCCCTACAAAACCTGAAAACCGCATAGTTTTTTCCCATAAACCATTTGACAAACATATCCATAAATGCTAAACTATAATTTGATTTTATATTTGGAGGCTAGTATATATCTATGTATGGTATTTTTCGTATTCGTAAATAAGGGTGCACAGAACGAAAGATAGCTCATAGCAGCATCTTTGTTTTTGTGCGCCTTTTTTTCGTTTACGAAAAAGCGAAAGAGGTGTATTTTTTATGCCCCGAAACAGAAAAAAAGGGAAAACTCCGCCCATTTGGGTATCTCAAAACTTTTTAACAAGTTACAAAACTATCAGCAGAATTATTCACAGAACAACCCTTAACAACAATGATCATGTTATTGAAATTGGTCCGGGAAAGGGTCATATAACAGGTTTCTTGACAAAAAGATGCCGGAATGTTTCGGTAATTGAAATTGACGATCGTCTATATAATAAATTGACAGCAAAATTCAAAAACATCAAAAATATCCGTATATATCATCAGGACTTTTTGAAATGGAAGCTTCCTAAATATGAAGATTATAAAGTTTTTTCAAACATCCCCTTTTGCTTCACTACGGATATTATGCGAAAATTGACGGAATGCAAAAACGCACCTTCTGAAGCATGGCTTACCATGGAAAAAGGCGCAGCCAAACGTTTTATGGGTAAGCCTTCAGAATCATTGCGTTCCCTGCTTATAAAGCCCAAGTTCGATTTAGATATTGCTTACTATTTCAGCAGGGAGGATTTTCATCCCAAACCAAGCGTTGATATAGTGCTTCTCCACCTTAAGAAAAAGAGCCAACCGGATATCCCCGCAAACCAGTGGTTTGCATATGAACAATTTGCTTCAAAGGCACTAGAATATGGATTCCGCAGTCTTTTTACAAGCAAGCAGTTATCTAAGGCATTCCATCAGGCTGGTATTCAAAATAAAAATACTACTCCTGCAGAGATTCTTTATGTTCAGTGGCTTTGCCTTTTCCAATGCTACTGGGAACATGTACTAGGCAGAAAATAATTTTAGCGGCTCATTATCCTTCAAATGTCCACCGGATCTCGCACACATGCGCGACCCATCCGGTGGAAACCAAGCCGCCTTCAGGCAAATGGAAATCAAATCATGCAAAATTATGGCAATATACAATTTGGGAAACACTCACTAATACTGCTAAACGTATTCCCAAACAGTTTAGCATAGCTTAAATATTTACTCCGGTACTATACTACTTCCATCAACTTTTGGTTTTTAATGTGCCTTCACGCTCGTATCTCACAATAATAACGCCTTTCGGAGTGACATTGCTTTCTGTAACCTTGAATGCTGCCGGAATCGTGCCATCAGCAAATAATCGCTTGCCACAGCCTAGCGTTATCGGGTATATCATCAGCCAAAATACATCGACCAAGTCATGCATGAGAAGTGTTTGAATAAGATTGCCACTTCCCCACACATGCAAATCCGGCCCTTGCTGTTGCTTAATCTGGGTTACTTTTTCCGCAATATCTCCACTTAAAAACACGGACGGCTGCCAATCACCAGATGTTATTGTGTTGGAGGCGACGTATTTGGTTGCCTTGTTGACCTCAGGCCATGCATCTCCATGTTGTGACCAGTATGGCGCCCAAATTTCAAAGGTTTTGCGTCCTAACAACAGATCGAATTTCATGCTCATCTGCTTTCTCAGGAGCGTTCCAAGGGTCTCATCAGAATATGGCGCAATCCACCCGCCATACGTAAAGCCTTCGCCGGTATCTTCGTCTGACCTGCCTGGCCCTTGTATGACACCATCAAGGGTGAAATGTTCAAGCACAATAACTTTTCTCATGATTGATTCCTCCAGTTTGCGAATTATAAATTGACTGACTTGTTCACAAATTAATATACTAACAATGCAAATTTGCTCTATAGTTTCAAATGTTCTTTAAATAAAGTCATTGTAATTTCTTAAATGCTCTTTGATGCGCACTTTGATATTATCACTTTAATTCTAAAGTGGATTCCAATATTTTTCAACTAAGAATACTATAATTTCACAAATATAAAATTTGCCTCAATTGCTAAACCGCTAACAATAAAGAAAAAGGTTTCCTGACACCTTCTCATCCCTTTTTCGTTCTACTTATCTTTTGACCTTTGA
>NZ_DAORXT010000096.1:0-10635 GCF_035371925.1 Acetivibrio sp.
CAAATTGAACAAACAAACTTCTTCATGAATTACTACCTCCATAAAATTAAACAATAATTTTAATAATAAATACCAAAGTACTTTGGTAGCGCTATTAACACTTTATAATATATACCCTCGTAATTGGACACTAAACAAAAATTAATTGATTGTATAATTAATTGATTATATATTAGCCAAGTTGTTGTATTCCATTGATTTATGTGATATTATTAAAGACAAAATTAATATATTGCATAGGGGTGCTGGTGTATGCCGGCTGAGAGAAGGGAGTTTCCCTCAACCCTTAACCTGATCTGGGTAATGCCAGCGTAGGGAATGAGTAGATTTGTATCAAACCGCCTATGTTGGGCGGTTTTTACCGTTGTATGGATATTAAGTTTTTCGGAAAGGAGGGTATTAATATGGCATCTGTTAACGTATCACTGCAGGTTATACCATGTGTACCCGAAAATCAGGTTTATTCTGTTGTAGACAAGGTTATTGATTTGATAGCCAAAAGCGGTGTCAAATATGAAGTAGGTCCGATGGAAACTACCATGGAAGGCGAACTGGACACCCTTTTGGAAATTGTCAAAAAGGCGCAGGATATATGTGTTTCGGAAGGTGCAAGCAGAGTTTTGTCCATGGTTAAAATAGATTACAAAAAGGAAGGCGTGACAATGGATGAAAAGATTTCGAAATATCGGTAATCCCATTTATTCATCCATTGCTGTTGCTGTTTTTATTGTTGTATGGGAAATATTCACAAGAGCGAAAAATATAAAAGAATACATACTGCCGGCCCCCTCTGCCATCTTAAATGAATTTATAAAGTCCGGAGATTTGCTGCTTCACCATTCAATGGTGACTATTACAGAAACCGTATTGGGCTTTATACTGGGTTTGGTGTTTGCGATACTGCTCTCACTGCTTATGAGCAGCTTCAAAGTGTTTCGCAGCATATTTTACCCTTTTATGGTTTTGTCCCAGACCATACCCATAATTGTTATTGCACCTTTGATTACGGTTTGGTTTGGAATCGGCCTTTTACCGAAAATGATTGTCTGCGTCCTTGTGGTATTTTTCCCTATAGCTCTAAACCTCACAGAAGGACTAAGCTCTTATGACAAGGATCTTGAGGAGCTATTGATGTGCATGAATGCCAGCAAGCTTCAGATATTTATGAAACTAAAGCTTCCGTCGGCATTGGTTCACTTTTTCTCCGGGTTAAAAATTGCAGCAGCTTACGCCGTTATGGGAGCAATTATGTCGGAATGGACCGGAGCCGAAAGCGGACTTGGCATTTTCCTGACAAGGTCCATGAAATCCTTTAAAACTGCTGCAATGTTCGCAGACATTGCAATTATTTCAATCTTCAGTATTTTACTGTTTATATTGATAAGCTTTATTGAAAAAAGATTTATCAAATGGAATGTGAAAGGATGAGCGTTATTGAAAAGAAAAAATATTTTTACAGCAATATGTCTGATGATCATATTTGCCTTTGCCGCCACAAGCTGCGGCGTTCAGAACAATCCGTCGCCATCTTCGGATGAAACTTCTTCCGAAGACGGAAATCATAAGGTCACTTTTGTTCTTGACTGGGTTCCCAACACAAACCACACAGGAATCTATGTCGCAAAAGTTAAAGGATATTTTACCGAAGAAGGACTGGATGTCGACATAATCCAACCCGGTGAGTCATCTGCCGACCAGTTGGTGGCCTCCAACACTGCACAGTTTGGAATCAGCTATCAGGAAGGCGTTACCTTTGCCCGTTCCTCCGGAGCACCTTTGGTATCATTGGCGGCGGTTATACAACACAACACTTCCGGCTTTGGCTCGCTTAAAGACAAGCAAATCCTTTCCCCAAAGGATTTTGAAGGCAAAAAATACGGAGGATGGGGCTCAGAGGTTGAAGAGGCCATGGTAAAGCAAGTCGTTAAAGATTCCGGCGGAAACCCGGACAAGGTGCAAATCGTTACCACCGGCACAGCAGACTTTCTTCAGGCAAGTGAGACCGGCCAAATTGATTTTGCCTGGATTTTTGAAGGCTGGGATTTTATCAATGTTGCCAACAAAGGGGTTGAACTAAATTATATTCCTTTAAGAGAGCTTTCCGATGTATTTGACTACTATACCCCTGTAATTGTTACAAATGAGGATAATATCAATAATAATCCCGAGCTTGTGAAAAAATTCATGAAAGCTGCGGAAAAAGGCTATAAATTCGCCATGGAAAACCCTGATGAAGCTGCAGAATGCCTGCTTCAATTGGCTCCGGAGCTTGACCGCGAGCTGGTCATAAAAAGCCAAAGGTTTTTAGCCTCAAAGTATCAGGATGATGCTCCCTATTGGGGAATGCAGAAAAAGGAAGTCTGGGAAAGATATATGAACTGGCTTTATGAAAACAAATTTATAAATGCTCCGATAGATGTGGAAAAAGCCTTTACAAATGATTTTCTGCAAAATGATAAATAAACTTATATATAATTTTATATATTTTCAAGGTGGAAAATGAGCGTTAAGATAAAGATTGAAAATTTGAGCAAAACTTTTAAAGTGAATAAAAAACCCCTTGAGGTTTTAAACAATATAAATATTGAGGTTTATGAAAACCAGTTTGTTTCCCTAATAGGGCCCAGCGGTTGCGGAAAAAGCACTATTTTCCGGATTCTAGCCGGCCTTGAAGAGGACTTTTCGGGAAACATAACGGTAAACGGAGAAAGCATAAAAGCTTCCTCCTTCCAATTCGGTTATATGCCTCAAAAGGACCTCTTAATGCCTTGGCGCACTGTATACAAAAACATCATTCTTCCCCTTGAAATAAACGGCAAAAAGGACAGTTCCAAAAAAGTTGAAGTTGAAAACCTCATAAAAGAATTTGGACTTCAAGGCTTTGAAAACTTTTATCCGGGGGAAATATCCGGCGGAATGAAGCAAAGAGCAGGAATTCTTCGCACCTTTTTAATGGAGAGTGACACGATGCTTCTTGATGAGCCTTTCGGGGCACTTGATGCAATAACCCGGATAAAAATGCAGGAATGGTTGCTGAAAGTCTTGATTGAGCACAAAAAGACCGTTCTTTTTATAACCCATGATATTGAGGAGGCAATTTTTCTATCGGATAGGGTATATGTCCTATCCGATAGACCTGCCCGTGTTATAAAAACTCTGGATATAGGATTTCCCCGTCCACGAAACAGAGAAATGCTTTCATCCGGCGAATTTCTCGAATACAAGGAAATTCTTTTAAAAGCCCTTCTCTAATCCAAACATTTTTATGGAATCCTGTAAGTAGTTTGTAATGTTCCGCTACCGCGATTCAGATTTAAAGTATAGTCATATTTTCCTTTTCCAGGTACCGTCACAGTTACCTTGTATGTTCCGTAAAATCCTCTAAAACCCAAGCTGCCGTAGCCATCTGTTCTTCCATAGGCCTTGGTGGTCCATTCGTTCATCAAAGACTCAAATCTTCTTCCGGCTTCATTCAATGTCCAGTTATCATTTACTATTGCCGCATCTCTTCCTCTCCAATGCACTCTTTCCCAGAAGCCCCACATTATAATTCCCTCAACGGAAGAATGGCTGAATGCCGTACGATAGAGGTTTTCCAAGTTGTCCGCCCTTCTATATTCATCCCATGTAACCGAATCATATTCGGTAATCCATATCGGAATATTCAAAGTAGACAGTCTGTCAAGTATTTGATTTAGAAGATTACGGTCCACCGTATCACCGAAATGCCCGTGAACTCCTATACCGTCAATACGAACTCCCTGCGACCTAAGCCAGTTTACCTGGGATATGCAAATCTCTGCTTCCTGCAAAGTAGTTATATTGTTGTTTACAAAATACTTTGCATTCGGGTCGATTTCTCTTGCTTTATTGAACATATAAGGCCAGATGGACTCACCCAGTCGACTCTTGAAGAAGTTACCGCGAATCATTTCGTTGTTTACATCCCAATGGGCGAATTTGCCTTTAAAATGACCTACAGCACTGTTTAGGCGGCTGTCCACAGCCATACGCAGAGCAAACGGGTCTAAGCCCCTTACCCATGAAGGCTGCCAGTCTTCAGTCTCCCAGAAAATACAGTGACCCCTCACTTTTATTCCGTTGCTTCGGCAGAACTCATACAAATAATCCGCATCGTTGTAGTTTATCATTCCCATGTTAGGTTCATTCGAATACCACTTGGACTCATTTTCAAACACAGCCCAATTGAAATGATCTTTTATAAACTTTGTATAATTCGGATCATACATTGCATCTCTTCTAATGGCTGTGCCAAATCCAAAGTCATGGCTGGTGAGAACTGCCTCCACATAAGCTCCCTCTATCGGCTTGTTGTTGGAGTCCACAACCTTTATCTGTACATTCCTCTTTCGAATTTCATTTATCCTCTCATTGGACTTGTCAATCCATTGGATTCCGGTTGAAGGTATTACCGATGTAGGTGTAGCCTTTGATGTCGGTGTAGCCTTCGGTGTCGGAGTTCCTTTGCTGTTCACCGCCGATTTTGTTGGAGCAAGTGATGCCGGCTGGCGCGGCGAAGACTGTCCCGGTGACAGTTTTGCCGATATGTCGGCAGTCTTTCCCGGTGTACCGGTTTCAGGCAAAGCAGGCGTACTTGCAGCCGGACCGGTCTCAGTGGCAATTTCCGTTGCACCTGGCACCGATGAGGCCGGCAAAGTCTCGGTCACTTCAGGCACAGCACTTTCTGCAGGTGCAGTACTTATTATATCCGCCTTATCTCCATCTTCAACTGCAACATCTTCCGTAATATTCTCGTCATCAATACCAATCTTGGCGATAAGTTCCGACAAATCAGCTTCCTTGATTTGCTCAATGGTTAAATCCACATTCTGTTCTATTGCCTTTAAATATACAGCATATCTCCCCATGGAAATATCTTCCTCTGAAGATGCTTCCCTTTCCTCCATGGTAAGCTTTAAAACCTTGGCTGTAATACCGCTGTTTTTCAGGTCAAGGACTATCTTGTTCACATCATTTAAAAGGTTTGCGACTCTATCTTCAATGTCCTTATCCTCCGAGCCTGATTCGGCTTTTGAGCCGCAGGCTGCAGATATTAGGACTATGTTTTCTTTTTCGTCTGAAATAAATCCATGCTCCTTGCTTTTTTGCACAACATCATCAAGAGCTTCCGCAACCGTCTTTCCTTTTAATTCAAGCTCATTTAGCACTGTCTCGGCATCCCTATTCAATGCCTTGGCCTCAGCTATTCTATTATTATAATTTATAGAAAGCTCAATACTTGGGTTTATGTCAATACCAACATATGCATATATATCTTTTCTTGCTGTATTGCCGTTAATAAACATCAGAACAAAAGACAATACAATCGCAAAACACGCAGCAACAGCCGCAACCGGCAAATATCTGCGCAGCTCGCGTTTTGGCTCAATTATATCCGACTCAAGAACCTTCACTTTTACTCCTATCGCCATCTCAGGAGTCTTCTCCACATTTAAGAAAGCAAAGTCATCAGTCATTACAATGGCTGTTTTTTCGTCCATATCAATTACTTTTCCTATAATCACCGCAAATCCACCTCCTTCTCCTTGCCGCTCGCAGCGTACTCCCTAAAGATTTCGAGGTTGCTTCTTAATATTAAGCTTACTGCAATTATATATTTTTTGTTTCTTTCTATGGTTCTCCTACTAACTTTTACCACCTTTAAAAGCTCCAATGTAGGCAGCTTTTTGGTTCTTTTAAGCTTTTCATACAGCCCGTCATTGGTTGCAACTTTTCTGGCAATATTTATCAAAAGCTCTCTCGAATCTCTGTGTTTTGGAGTACAAGACAATAAATCTTTAAAGGATATGTCGAATGAAGCCAGTTCAGACTTGAAAAGTCTAATCTCGTCCGAAAACTCCAATCTTTCAATTGCTTTCGTGCCGTCAGCATCCGAAAGGGTTCTTTCAAGCTTTATATCTTCATTCTCAAAATAAGAAAAGGGATAAACCATTTTGTTTTTATGATTCTTTCTTTTATAGTCAATAAGCCTTCTATTGACAACCTGTTCCGAAAAAACCAGGAAGTTGGGATGTTTATCTTCATCATAGGCATTGATAGCTTCATTGAAGGCCAATAAAGCAACGCTGTACTCTTCGCTGTTTTCCGGCTCAATATGCTTGTCAGTTGCCTTGTATACCAATTTTAGTATAAACGGCTTAAACCTCAGGATAAACTCTTCTCTTGCAGAATTATCCCCGGCTTTTATTTTATTCAGATACTCTATAACAATCTTTTTTGTGTGCTCCCTGTCGTCATTCGTGCTCTGAAAATGCCAACCCACTGGTTAATTTCACCCCTTATCCTATATGCATTCGTAGACTGGAATAGCTTTATGTCGTATTGTCAGCGCTCAGAGGATATTGAATCGTTTGATTTTACATATCGTCTTGTGATGTTTGTACAGTGAATTGAGTGTGTGATACAGAATACTTTTTACAATTGCAAAAACAATTCCCACAATGCCCTATGATTCTTTATTAACGCAATTCCCGCAGCAAAGCTTAAAATATTGGCCGTCAATGCAAACAGTACCCTTCTGAGTTTGGAATGCTGCTCCAAGAAGTTTGCATATAGGTAAATTTCGACTGCAAATATTATCAATTCAAGAAGCAAATACACCAAAAGCGCCTCCACCCTTCCCCTGCTGTACATTACGGCAGATAAAAGAAGGCTGAGAAAAGCCTGAGTAAATACATTAATCGCCAAGAAAGGCTTATAGTTGCTCTTTATGCCAAACCGAAACATTAATAGCACAAGGCCCTCAACAACCAATGCTTTTAAACAGTTGCAAAAAAATAAAATCCAGAAGGATAAAGCCATGGGAAGCTCCGTAGCTTCCTCTGTCATAAAATCAAAGAATATAATACTGTCAAACGCTTTCCTTTCTATCACATTAGAAACAACAGTCGAGCCATCGGCAGTTACCACTATGATTTTGAATTTGTCAATCTCCATTGTAGATGTGAAATCCACAACACACTTGCCGTCTTTCACATCACATACAATGTCACCAAGTATAGTTCCGACTTGGCTAACTGCCACAGCACGCCAACCGTCATCATTATAGTTTTTTAATGTCCTTATCATTCTCTGATTGTATTTTTCACTGTTATCAAAATCATAATATACGATCGAACAGTTATCATACCCGCGAATCTTTTTACCTTCACTTTTGAAGGAATAGTTTCTTAGTATGTCAATATAGCAAACATCCTGAGGCATATTCTTTGCGACAATATGTAAAGAAGCCCCTGAGTCGAAAAATGCCGAAGCAGTTAAAGGCAAAAACAGTATTAACAATACAATTATAAATAACTTTGCATATAAAAACTTTGCTATAGCATTTCCGCACACAATTACGCTCCCTCCTATAATATTCTACCATAAAAGAGCAAAGATGCATATAATTTATTCGGCCATCGCTTGCCCATTGTTATAAATTCAATATAATTTAAAATTATTTGAACCTTTTTAAAATAAAGATAATCTAAATATATGAAACCGAAAATTGCAAAGGTATGTGGATATGAGTAATGAAGTTGTGAAGTTTTTAGAAAACAGCAGCAAAAATAATTTTAAAGATATATATAACACATTCAAAAGAAAAGTATATTCTAAAGCCATGATTTTATTAAAAAATGAAGCTCAGGCCGAAGATGTCGTACAAGAAGTTTTTATTAAAGTTTTTTACAAGCTCAACACCTTAAGGAATCCTGAAAAGTTTGAACCATGACTCAATAATGTTATTTTAAATTCGTACATGAAGTATATTAAGGAAAATAGTAAAAAGTGGAATACATATAATGAAAAACTGGTTGGAGAAATTCTTGATAATGATGATTTTACTGAAATTAAGCATTTGAGAAAAGAACTTTATATGGAATTATCGCAAGCTATTAACGAGTTACCCGAACACTACAGAATTCCAATTATACTTTTCCACTATTATGATATTAAAATCAAAGATATTTCTAAAAAAATGGGCTGCTCTATTGGCACTATAAAGCCTCGGCTGTTTAATGCCAAAAATATTTTAAAAGAAAAAATCTCATACTCTATAACAATCTTTTTGTGTGCTCCAGAATACTTTTTACAATCGTAAAAATAATTCCCACAGTGCCCGATTCATCATCAATGCAATTCCTATAGCGAAGCTCACAATATTGGCTGTCAAGGCAAATAGTACCCGTCTTACTCTGGAATGCTGCTGTAAAAATTTCATAAACAAGTATGCTTCTATTATCAATATAATTAATTCAAAAGGCCAATACACCAAAAACGCCGCCATTATCCCTTTCCTATACATCATTGTAAATATTACAAGAGTAAGCAAAATTTGAGTAAATACATTAATCGCAACAAATGGCTTGCAGTTACGTTTTAAGCTAAATCTAAACAGCAATAGTATAAGTCCTTCAATAATCAATGTTCCTGAGCAGGTAAAAATAAATTGAAGAAAGTAGGAAGAGATTGCAGAACGTTCTGCTGCTTTTCCTGTCATAAAATCGAAGTTTACGGTACTACTAAACGCTTTCCTTTTTACCACGTTGGAAACGACAGTCCTGCCATCGGCGGTTACAACTATGATTTTAAATCTGTCAGGTATCCCTACATATGTAAAATCCATAGTGCATTTTCCGTCTTTAACATCACATATAATATCACCAAACATAGGTGTTTCCGTACCGGTAACCATCGCAGGCCGCCAACCGTCAACATTGTATTTTTTCAATACCTCCAGCATCTTCGGATCATATTTTGACTCGTCTGAAATGTTTCGGCGACCATGTTTCAGCGTATAATTTACAAGCAAATCAAGATAGCAAACTCCATCAGGCATATTTTCAGCAATAATATGCAAAGAAGGCTTTGGCCCCAAATCTGCCGAAGCTGTTAAAGGTAAAAATATGACAAACAATGCAATTATCAATAACTGTACATATAAATACCTTGATATAGTATTTCTGCTCACGAACTCTCCCCCTCTATAATATTTTACCATATAAAAGCAAAACCGCATATCACTTATTAAATCATTGCATTCGCCTTTGCTTTTTCTGTTTTGTTTTCTGATATGATCTTGGAATTTTCCAAAATTAAAGGAGAACCCTCGTCTGAAAAAATAGCCATTTTGATTGGAGAAGGCTATATTGCTTATGAAAAAAGAGAATTTGCCGAAACGGATGCACTAAATTTAGTACATCTTGATATTAGCTTGATATGCTTTGACTTACGCCTTCATATTTTACGGTGATTTTTTCAAAAATCCAGCCACTGTTAAGAATCAAAAAGCAGAGTATAAGCACAATAAATTTGAAAGGCAGGCTGTAATCAATACCCATAAAGCATACTACCAAATATCCAGCCGCAATTCCCAACACAATGGACCCCATAGAACATAGGGCAAATCTTACCTTCGGCATTTGAGCCGATTTTGCAATCCGAAGGCTCAACATCAAATCAACAAATCCTGTGATGATAAACGCCGTTAATATCCATGCAATTTTCAGAGTACTTTGAAGCATAGCGTCAAAGGGAGCATAGTTGGCTTTAATCTGAGAATTGCTCTGTCTTATCACTGCTTTTATTTTTTCAATATAAAATCCTATATCAAAGACATTATCCGGAGGTAAATACTCGCTGGGAACATAGAATTCAAACTTTACAATCCTCCATATGAAAAGCAAAATCCCTGCAAAGCCAAACATAATTAATAAATCCAAAGCTATTGTCAAAATATTTTTCCTTATCATTTCTTTAATGTATGAATCCCTAAGTTTGCTCCTGTAAAAACCAACCCTTTGCTTTAGAAAAGCCACAATATTTTTTATCAACAGATACATGCATACGAGACCAAGCAAAAGATATAACACATTTTCAAACTGTTTAGTCACAATGTCATATCTTTCATAATTCCTCTCAGCATAGTTGTAAGCGGCCTTCCTCTTTAATGTTCTGTCTATGAGCTCTTTAATGGAAAAAACCACTCCGTATTTGTACCTAAGACCGTTTGCCATTAAATAATCAATGTTTTTGTCCGTCTCGAAAGATGTATAAGGTATGTATATTCTTTCATATCCGTCATCACTAAGGTCGGACAATACCCCTATGTCAGCATCATACACCCCTACAATTTTGTATTTTGTGTCCCCAAGGAAAAGCCTGTTGCCGATTATGTCCTCTGTCATATATAGCTTTCGCGCAAGCTCGCTGCTGACAACCGCAGCCTTTTCCCCGTTTTTTACCATGTTCGAGTCCAAAAACGTTCCCTTTTTCATTGTCATGCAAGGAAAGAAATTAATATAGTTTTCATCGGTCATAACTGCTTTTATATCCAATGACCTTTGACTTAATTCCGCCACAGCCGTAAATTCAAGCACAATTGCCGCCGAAGTGTCTCCCTCGTTATAGTCTTCTATTATTTTTTTATAGTCCTTAAAAGTTATGCCCGGTTCACCGTTTTCTCCTATATAGACAGCCTCCACCCTTTTTTGTGTATCCCCCATAATTTTTTTATCAAAAGTGGCTGTAAGGCTTCTTAAAACACTAACCAGACAATATAGTTTAGGTTTTCAAAGAGCTAATAGCTTGCAAAAAATTACAATATATACG
>NZ_DAORXT010000097.1:0-10571 GCF_035371925.1 Acetivibrio sp.
ATACTATGTATAATATTTACGATTTTGATTTTGCCTCTCCAATACATAAATCTTCTATCTCAGTTTGCGTCATATCCAACTGCAATTAAGAAGCGTGTTTATGAATTACCGCAATATAAAGATTTTATTGCTTCGGTAGAACATAAATAAGTTTACTTGTCGCGTTGATATCGGTTTCGTTATTGGGTTGCTTGGTTAATTCCTTTTAGCTTAAAATAAGCTTACAAGGTTACCAGAAAAAAGTTGATTGGAATGAAAGCTTTGATTTAGAAAGTAAAGTTATAATAAAAGCAATATAAGGGATGTGATTTATTTGGCCAGTCATTTTTCCAGTATTGGATTGCCTATAAAATCAGAAGAGGATTTTATAGATTACTTCAAAAAAACTGTTCAAAACGGGCAGAGTATAAAAACTAAATGCGGTACATATTTAAAGTGGGATGTTCATAATGGAGTTGAATTATGGGCACAGCTAAGTGAGCGAAATGAAGCAATAGGCTTAAATCCGCATTATTCAGGAAGTTCAAGGATGCAAGTGTCTTTGCAAAGTAAAAACAATCAACCAAATGATACCATACTTGACGGTGGATTTTATGCTTTTTTGGGTGACAGCGATGAAAATAGGATGGGAGAAGGTATTCCCTTTGTTTTTGATGTTCCTGATTTTGCTGTCTATGAAGAAATAATTTTGCCGCAACTTGCTACTGTTCAAATTGCTGCATTTGCCCATGAAATATCCGTATTTGAATCTGAAACTGAATATTTTGATTCGCAGGATTTGGAAATGAAATTTGCAGCAGAATCATTTATACCTTCGGGATTGTTTTCGCCAAACGGAGAAGCAAATAAATTTTTATCTGCTCAAGCTATTTTCAGCGGTCGTATTTTGGAGTGTCAAAATAAGAAAAATGAGTTTACAGGCAATAATTACTGGTGGATAAAAGTTGGTTTGCTTGGCGGTGAAATTGATGTTGTTTCGGATGTAAGTTTATTAGAAAGCCAAAGTGTTAAAGTTGGAGGAATTGTAACCGGCTCATTTTGGCTTTCCGGAAAAATTATAAGTAAAGCAAAATAAAATAAAATAAAGATTCCTTCTAGGAAAACTGCGGGATAAACAGATATTGAGTAAAGAAGGAGTAAGTTACAGTGAATTTAGAGCAATTAAAAACTTATTTGAAGAACGAAGAAAGACAAGCATTTAAAGGCTGGGATTTTTCTTATATTGACGGTAGGTGCTCTAATGACGAGCTGCCGTGGGATTATAAGCAAATTGTTTTAAGCTATTTGAAGTCTACTGACAAGTTATTGGATTTGGGAACTGGCGGTGGTGAATTTTTACTAACGCTAAACCATCCATACAATCTTACAATAAATCTATATTCTACGACATGGGCGCATTGGTATACTACGCGAAAGTAATAGAGTGGGAATTTCCGGGGTTTTCTGTTGATACACACTTTGAGAACTTATGCAAAGTCCATAATGAATTGATTGAAAATGGATATGTTTCGGGAATACAACACCGGTTTATAATTGTTGCAAAGAAGATGTAAATTGCAAAATGTTCGGCAACTTATGAGAATGTTCTGGGGGGAATAATGTTATGGATTCAATAAGTATCGGAAAGCTGGATATAGCATTATTGAGTAGAAGCTGTGAAAAGCCAAAGCTGTTTGAAAAGGGTGAAGAACTGTTTTGGGATGATGAGCATATATCGAAAGGAATGTTGGAGGCACACTTAAATCCGGACTGGGATGCAGCAAGCAGAAAGTTCGAAACTATAAGAAAGTCATGTGATTGGATAATTCAAAAGCTTGGCTTGAAAGAATCGTCAGAGATTCTTGACTTGGGTTGCGGACCGGGATTGTATTGCTCAATCTTTAGCGAAAAGGGATACAATGTGACGGGAATAGATTATTCGAAAAGATCCATTGACTATGCTCAAAATTATGCGAAGGAAAAGAATTTAAGCATTGAGTACAGGTATATGAATTACTTGGATATGGATTTTGAAGAGAAGTTTGACATTGTAATGATGATTTACTATGATTTTGCGGTTTTGCCGTATGAAGATAGGGATAAACTGCTGGGAAAAATAAAAAGGGCATTAAAGCAGAAGGGGCATTTTATTTTTGATGTGATGACACCTAAAGCCAAAAAGGAACCGTCAAAGAACTGGTCAATAAATACCGATGGAGGCTTTTGGAAACCAAATCCGTACATGGAGCTATTTGAGTCATTTGAGTATGAAGAAAATGTTGTATTAAGTCAGCATACGATTATTGAGGAGAATGGAAAGGTTAGCATATATAGATTATGGGATAAGCACTATGCACCGGAAGAGCTTCAAGAGATTATGATTAAAAATGGGTTTCGGATAAAAGAGGTTTTTTCCGATTTTACCGGCAAGGAATATACGGATGATAGCGAATCAATTGCAATTATTGCAGAGAATATGGAGAAAGAGAGATGAAAGAGATTATGGAATTTGATAAAGCAAAAATATTGGAAATTGTAAGAAAGCAATTGGCAATTGATATGAACTGCGATCCGGACGATTTTATTAATGATGGTATAGTATTTTGTGAAGCAAAGCTAAATGAAGGTAGGAGAATGTTTGACAGGCAATCTCCTTTTCTTGAAATTGCAACTATGGGTAGAGGCATAGTTGTTTCGGCAGACAGTGAGATTTTGGCAAAGGTAAAGCCTTTATTGGAAAATAAAACAAGGGAAGATGTATTTGTAGCACCCTTTATATTCGGACATACCATTTACTATGTTCCTAATTTAGGCAGACTAAAAAAGTTGCCTTTGCCTTCAGGTTTTAGCTATTACATAAAAGAGGGAAAAGAGATACATGATTTATATCAGTTTCCGGGCTTTGAAAATGCAATCCAATATGACAAAAACCATCCCAGGCCGGATGTAATTGCAGTATATGCAATGTATGATAATGAAATCGTAGCAATGGCAGGAGCATCGGCCGACAGTGGTTTAATGTGGCAAATAGGTATTGATGTGTTACCGGGATTTAGGAAAAAAGGACTTGCGGCATGCTTGGTAAGCAACCTTGCAATAATGATCATGGAGCGGGGAGTATTACCTTATTATGGAACTGCTTCGTCGAATATAGCATCACAAGCTGTTGCATACAGAAGCGGATTTATTCCAACGTGGATGTGTTCATATAAAAATATTTTTGACGGTAAAGCGCCTTATGATAATGACATAAAGATTATTTTTTAGTAATATGACATATGGGACATTTAAGAGCTTAGTTGAAATTGATTGAAAGAAACATATGAAAGGATAGTAATTTGATGAATGAGTGGAAGAGCTATGAATGGCTGGTAACTAAAATTTTTCATGACGAGAGGAATTCGATTGATATTGATGTCAAATACAACCAAAAAATTAGAGGTAAATTTAGTGGTCAATTACGTCAAATAGACATCTTGATTAAAGAAAAATGTGATAATGATGAATTCATTACCATTGTAGATTGTAAACACCATAATGGCAAAATAGATATTAAAGGTGTAGAAGAGTTTTTGGGAATGTGTGAGGATGTCGAGGCAAAAAACGGGATTTTAATATCAAAGGATGGATTTACTTCTGGGGCTGTTAGACGAGTGAGTCATCGAGACGACATTAAGCTTGAAACTATAGATTGGAAGACAGCTTATCAAAAAGCCGAAGAAGCATATATCTATAATACAATATCTGATTTATGCTATGTATGTACAAATCCTGAAGATAAAGGTAAATCTATACCGGGAATTATATTATGGGAGCTAGGTTGGGGTGTAGAAATTGAAGGAATAGTATATATGTTTGGATTTGGTGAGTGCTTAAAGTGTAACGCCAAGCATTTATATTGCAACTCTTGTGGGGCTACAAGCCATGTTTTGGAAAATAAATATGTTTGTGAGTGTTGTGGCAAGGATTATAGCCCATTTATAGTACTCAAATAATTTCATCCACTTCTTAAGTGTCCTTTTCGCAGTTTCTGAAAAAGATTCTTTCCTTGAATAAACTTAAAGTAAAAAAAGAATTAGACTTAAAAATTCATGTCTTGATATGTTTGCATAAGTAAAAAATGCAGACAAAATATGCCATGCATATCTTTAAATAAACATTTTATATTGATTTTGGATATTATAATATATATAAGTGATGTCAAAAATTCTAAATAAGAAAGCCTGCCGGTATGGAATTATTTAAGTATTTTCAGCAATTTATTGGAATTAGTATGCGATAAAAATTTTTCTTGACAAATGAAAAAATCGTCATATAATTAAATCTAGATGTTTACTATAAGTAAACTTTTGGTTTAGTAAAACTGAATTTAATGATTGTCATTCTTAATTTTTTACGGGATGTGTATGTATGGAGATTGGCGCAAAAATAAGGCAGCTTAGAATCACTAATCAAATGACACAGGAGGAGTTGGCTGACAGGGCAGAGCTTTCAAAAGGGTTTATCAGCCAGATTGAAAACGACCTTACTTCACCGTCTATTACAACATTGGTTGACATTCTCCAGTGTCTTGGCACAGATTTAAAGACTTTTTTTAGTGATTCTGAGGACAAACAAATAATTTTTAAAGAGAAGGACTATTTCAGTAAAACGGATAACGAACTGAAAAATACTATAGAATGGGTTGTACCTAATTCACAGAAGAATGCCATGGAGCCCATCCGTATGACTCTCTTGCCGGGGGGCAGGTCCTTGGAAGACCAACCCCATGAAGGAGAAGAATTCGGCTATGTGGTGAAAGGAAGCATTGAAGTACACATAGGTAATGAGTGTTATCGGGTTAATGAAGGAGAGTCTTTCTATTTTGAATCAACAAGAAAGCATTATATAGTAAATGTGGGAGAAAGCGAGGCTCAAGTGATTTGGGTCAGTGCGCCCCCAACTTTTTAGGAGGTTGCCGTGGAGAAAAATGTTATTATTAGGTTAGAAAATGTTACAAAAAGTTTCGAAGACCAAGTGGTTTTGAAAAACATCACTTTGGATGTAGAAAAGAACGAATTTCTTACCCTCCTTGGGCCTAGTGGTTGCGGTAAGACCACAACTTTAAGACTGATAGGGGGATTTGAAAAGCCTGATGAAGGTATTATTTTGCATCAGGGAAAGGACATCAGCAATGTACCGCCTTACAAAAGAAACATTAATACGGTGTTTCAAAAATATGCTCTTTTCCCCCATTTGAATGTGTATGAGAATATAGCTTTTGGCCTCAATATAAAAAAGATGAACAAAAGCCTGATTAAGGAAAAGGTGGAAAAAGCTTTAAAACAAGTGAATTTGGTTGGGTACGAGAATCGAAGAATTGAGCAACTCTCCGGCGGCCAACAGCAGAGGGTTGCCATTGCCCGCGCAATTGTTAATGAGCCGGAAATTCTTTTACTGGATGAACCTCTTGGCGCATTGGATTTGAAATTGCGTCAAGAAATGCAATATGAACTTAAGACCCTTCAAAAAGAGCTGGGAATAACCTTTGTTTATGTAACTCATGACCAGGAAGAGGCTCTTACAATGAGCGATACGGTTGTGGTTATGAACAATGGTGTTATTCAGCAGAAGGGCTCTCCAGAAGATATTTATAATGAACCGGTTAATGCTTTTGTTGCGGACTTTATAGGTGAGAGCAACATTATCGACGGTATTATGAAGCAGGACGGGGTTCTTGAAATTTTTGGCCGTATCTATGAATGTGTGGACAAGGGGTTTGCCATCAATGAGAATGTGGATGTTGTGGTAAGACCTGAAGACATAAAGCTCTTGGAACCTTCGGAAAATAAAATAAACGGTCAAGTGACTTCCTGTATCTTTAAAGGTGTTCACTACGAGACTTGTGTAATGACAGACGGCTTTGAATGGGTTATACACAATACAAAGAACTTTAAACCCGGTGAGCAGGTTAGCATCAATGTTGATCCTTTTGATATTCATATTATGAAGAAGATGGCGAAGGAGACGGAAGAATGAATAGAAAATGGCTGGCTACCCCTTATCTGATTTGGATGGTTGTCTTTATTGTGGTTCCTTTAGTTATGATCTTTTATTATGCTTTTACAGTAAAAGATGCAAACGGAACTAGATTTGCTTTAGACCATCTGATGAAGTCTTTTGACAGCAAATATATGGTGGCTTTGGGAAAATCCTTTCTATATGCGTTTATAGCAACAGTCATCTGCCTGATTTTGGCTTATCCGTTGGCTTTGATTTTGGTTAAGCGCAACAAGGGAGGAGCTGCCATGCTGTTCATCTTCATTTTACCTATGTGGATGAACTTTCTCCTTAGGACTTACGCATGGCTGTCATTGTTGGAGACTAACAACGGGCTTTTAAATACAGTTTTGAGGGCTCTTCATTTGCCCGTTTTGGATATTATCGGAACTCCAAAAGCTATTGTACTTGGTATGGTTTACAACTTTTTGCCCTTTATGGTATTGCCCATATACAACGCGCTGGCTAAAATAGACAATTCTATTATGGAGGCGGCATATGATTTGGGCGCCAATGATTTTAAGAGATTGCTGAAAGTGACCATTCCACTTAGCATGCCTGGGGTAATGAGCGGGATAACAATGGTATTTATGCCGGCGGTGACATCTTTCGTTATTCCAAATTTGCTGGGCAGCGGTAAAGTTAATTTGATTGGCAATATAATTGAGCAGCAGTTTTTGTTGACTTATGATTGGGGATTTGGAGCAGCTCTCTCCATTATATTGATGATAATAATTTTAATCTCTATGGCTATTATGCAAAGAAGCGATGAGGATATGGAAGGTGGTGCAGGATTATGGTAAAAAAAGGTATAGAGAGACTTTATTTGGGACTTATAATGCTTTTCCTTTATGCACCAATACTGACATTGATAGTATTTTCCTTCAATGACTCAAAATCAAGGGCTAAATGGGGAGGCTTTACTTTGAAATGGTATAAGAATATGCTAAATGACCCCATGATTTCAAAGTCCCTTTATTATACTTTGCTGATAGCTTTGCTGGCGTCAGTTATAGCTACAATTATAGGTACTTTGGCAGCCATCGGTATTCATGTGATGAAAAAGAAGACAAAATCGGTGATTTTGAATGTGACATATCTACCGGTTTTAAATGCGGATATCGTTACGGGAATTGCTTTTATGTTGTTCTTTGTGGCAATTGGATTAAAGCTTGGATTCACATCCATGCTGATTGCCCATATAACATTTAACATACCCTATGTGATATTGAGCATTTTACCCAAGTTAAGCTCGTTGAATAAATACACATATGAGGCGGCACTGGATTTGGGCGCATATCCGATGCAAGCCATTTGGAAGGTTATTATTCCTGAGATTATGCCCAACATCATTACAGGGTTTTTATTGGCATTTACATTGTCACTGGATGATTTTGTAATCAGCTATTTTACAACCGGTGGGGGAGTAACCAACCTTTCCATAACCATATACACCATGACAAGAAGGGGTATAAAACCTGAAATCAATGCGGTATCAACTGTGTTGTTCTTGTCCATATTAATATTGCTCTTAATAATAAATAAACGTACTGACAGAAATACAAAGAAATTGGGAGGAATAAATATATGAAAAAAATTGTATTGTTATTGACTGTGCTGATATTTGTATTTACCGGTTGTGCCAACAATGCTGGAAATGACCCCAACAAGCCTTTGGCAGGTACGACTATTTATGTCTACAATTGGGGAGATTATATTGCTGAAGACACTATTGAGCTTTTTACAAAAGAAACAGGTATTAAGGTTATTTATGAAACTTTTGATTCCAATGAAACCATGTATGCAAAATATAAGTCCGGTGCTGTAAATTACGATGTAATGATTCCGTCCGACTATATGATTGAAAAGTTGATTGCGGAAGATGAACTGTTGCCTTTGAATTTTGACAATATTCCTAATTACAAGTATATAGACAGCACATTCAAAAATTTGCCCTATGACCCGGATAATACTTATTCTGTGCCATATTTCTGGGGTACCCTTGGAATACTTTACAATACAAAAATGGTGGATGAAGAGGTTGATTCTTGGGATATCCTCTGGGACAGCAAATATAAGGGAAAAATCATAATGATGGATTCGGTAAGAGATTCCTTTGCAGTAGCCCTTAAGAGATTGGGATATTCTCTAAACAGTGCTGATAAGGCACAGGTGGATGAAGCTGTGGCAAGCTTGATAGAGCAGGGTCCGTTGGTTCAGGCTTATGTAATGGATCAGGTAAAAGACAAGATGATTGGTGAAGAGGGAGCTTTGGCAGTAATCTATTCCGGTGAAGCAGTTTATACTTCCGAGTACAATGAGAATTTGGCATATGCTGTTCCGAAAGAAGGTACCAATTTCTTTGTTGATGCCATGGTTATTCCGAAGACTTCCAAAAACAAAGAAGCAGCAGAGGCTTTCATCAATTTTATGAACGACCCTCAGATTGCTTTCAACAATACTAATTATGTTGGGTATTCCACACCACATACGGAGGCAAAAGCCATGTTGGATGAAGAAATACGCAACAACCCGGCAGCTTATCCTCCACAAGAGATTGTCGACAAGTGTGAAGTTTTTGTAGACCTTGGTCCTGAGATGACAGCTTATTATAATGACAAATGGAACGAGTTAAAAGCGTCTTTGCGTTAGTTATTTAACAGAAAGATGAACAGAATTTCTCGAAAAGAAAAATGAAGATAAAACATTTTTCTTTTCGAGAAAATATATTTTTGGCTATATTAAATTCTTTAGTCATTATTATCTTTTCATATTAAAGTATACCTATCTTTGCATTTTTTCTCCGATAACTTTTATAATCAGCCATTAAAATCATATTCAAGTGTTTTTTAAAACTTACTATATTTTTTTAAAAATTTTTAGTGTAAAATAAGGGTATTAAAGGCATATCGTGGCGTTATATAAAATATTAAGTTTTTAGCTTTACGATTGGCACTAAATCTTTTGCAACATAACGCAATATACATAAAAAAATACATTAATTTTACGATATGTCCGTCAAAATTCTAATAATTAATGGGGGGAATTTATGAATATCAGAAAAGCAATCATTATTTTTGTAATCATTTCAATTTTAGCGATGACATCCTGTTCAGGACCAAGCAATGAAGATACACCGCCTCTACTTTCCGATAATACGGTTTTAAGACCGGAGTTTGTGTTAAAAGATATTACTTTCAGTGCCGGTACTGCTTTTGCTGTAGAGCTTCAAGATGAAAATGTATCTTTGGTTCTGACTGCTTACCACTTGTTTGGAGAATCCGGAGGTTTAGATGAAAAAATTCCGGCTAAAGCTTTGCCGGATGTTGTTGAAAAAGCTATATTTACTGATGCATATAACGATAATCTGTGTGGAGAATGTGAAAAAGTTTTAAAGATTGAAGATGCCGATACTTACCCTGAGGTGGATAAGGATATAGTTGCTTTTTATTATGGTGAGAACCTTGGTGCCAACCGATTAAAATTGAGTTCAAAGCTTCCTAAAAAGGGCGAAACGGTATGGCTTGCAGCACCTACAATACTTGACGTGGAACCGAGATTACATAAAGCGAAAGTTAAATCTGCTTCAGACAAAATGATTTTTTTTGAGTATGAGGATAAAGACATTATATTAGATGCAACAAGTGGAGCACCCATACTAAATTCATCGGGAGAAGTTGTGGGGCTAAATGTTGGCGGTGGAGAGCAATACGGTAAAAAAATTGGGGTGGCAAATCCTTGCACCAGTATAGAAAAAACGATAAAAAAGGCATTGGCAGGCACATAAAAAACCCGGGGATTTAGCGTCCCTGGGTTTTTTACAACCTTAATATGAATTTTTCTATTCAGTAATTTTAAAAGTACTCATCAATTTTTATAAGGTAGCTTATTAATTGAACGCAGTATATACCTTTTTAAGATAGCCAAGTCCGTAGAAGTTACGTTACTGTCTGCGTTTACATCTGCTGCTTTTGCATTTGGAAGAGTGCTTGTTTGTTTTAGTAAAAACCTTCTTAAATATGTGACATCTGTTGAATTTACTGATTTGTCATTGTTTACGTCTCCATACAGAATATCATCTAAAGGAGTTGATGTCGGTGATGGTGAAGGTGAAGGTTGAACAACTGTTCCTTCAGGTTCTATTCCTGCAACTTTTACACCGTATTCATAAACAGGTATGTATTCTGCCTTCTTTAAATCACTGGTTTTTGACAACCCTTTAAATGACGGGTCGTTTTCGTTGTCCCAGCAGCCGCTGTTGCCGGGTGCAACAATTCTCAAAGATGAATCCCTTCTATAATGGTCCTGTCCGCCAGGGAAGAGAGGGTCTCCGGTGTAATCGACTTCTATATAGTATATATTTTTATCTTTGTTCCACAAATGCGGACCGGATACTTTGCCTTTTGAACCTTGGCCGCCCGATATTGTTATATCGTTAGGACTGTATCCTGCCTCAATTACTTCAGTAAGGTCCATGAAATATCTAAAGGAAAGACCTTCAGACACTCTTGCAGGCCATGCTGTCCTGTTGTTGAGTCTTGTTTTTATTTCCA